>CACZQT010000042.1 GCA_902783295.1 uncultured Lachnospiraceae bacterium | reverse complement strand
TCTGGTCTCAAAGCTCTGGGTGTATTATTCAGTCAGGACTTTCAAGTGTTTAGGATCCAAAAGCAGGTTGTGGAACTCACTTAAAGCAGACTATAAGTAAGTGAAGGAGGTTGTGAGCCGGGGATCTGCTCTGCCGGGCTTGGGCCTGCCGGGCAACTTTTTCAAGAACCATCTTGATTTTATCCGGCAACCTGCTATAATGCAGATATGCGGCTGTAGTTCATCGGTAGAATACAAGCTTCCCAAGCTTGGGAGGTGGGTTCGATTCCCATCAGCCGCTTCCGAAAGAGTGCCAGTGAATGGCACTCTGTTTTTTTACATTGCCGGTTTGATGAAGCATCGCAGGTCTGTCTTCCTGAAGTACAGTTCTATTCATTTTTGCGTGCTTTGCTGGATTTTTATGCAGGCTTGAGAATGACGGTATGAGAGTAGATGTTTGAATAATTCATACGGAAAAAGCATGCATGCAAAGAAATCTTTAAGAAATTCGCACAAAACCCACAATGAAAAAATACTTGAATAGAATGTTACATTATGCTAACATAAACAAAGTATTGCATTTGTTTAGCGGCGGTTCTGCGCCGCAGACGAAAAGGAGCCCGTTGGCTATGAGAAAAATAGTTTTATCCGTACTGGTGGAAAACTCACCAGGCGTTCTGAGCCGTGTGTCCGGCCTGTTCACCCGCCGCGCGTTCAACATTGAAAGTATTTCCGCCGGCGTAACCCAGAATCCGGAATATACCCGCATTACCATTGTGAGCAGCGGGGAGGATGATGAACTGGAACAGATCCGCAAACAGCTGGGGAAACTCGTAGATGTGGTTGAAATCAAGGAGCTTCCGCCGGATGAGTCCGTGTGCCGGGAACTGGTACTGGTAAAAGTGGAAGCGGACGCTGCCAGAAGGTCCCAGGTCATTGCGGTGGCGGACATTTTCCGTGCTAAAATTATCGATGTCGCGGAAAATTCCCTGGTGCTGGAGCTTACCGGAAACCAGCTGAAGCTGGATGCTTTTGTAAGCCTGCTGAAGGATTTCAGAATTCTGGATCTTACCAGAACAGGTATTACCGGCATGCTCCGGGGAAGTTCGGAAGCGCAGCTGTCGTAAACAGAGTATATTCAGAAAAACGATTACTTTTTTGAAGATAGAAAAACAATCCAAAGCGGCACGCGAGGGGCGGGCCAAAGAAGGAGGAAATCATGGCAAAGATTTTTTATCAGGAAGACTGCAACCTTTCCCTGCTGGAAGGGAAGACGATCGCTATCATCGGCTACGGCAGCCAGGGTCACGCTCATGCGCTGAACCTGAAGGAATCCGGCTGCAATGTTATCGTCGGCCTGTACGAAGGTTCCAAATCCTGGGACAAGGCAGTGAAGCAGGGCCTGGAAGTGTATACTGCTGCGGAAGCCGCGAAGAAAGCGGATATCATCATGATCCTGATCAATGATGAACTGCAGGCTAAGCTGTACAAAGAGAGCATTGAGCCGAATCTGGAAGAAGGCAATATGCTGATGTTTGCCCATGGTTTCAACATCCATTTCGGATGCATTAAGCCCCCGGCCTACGTTGATGTTACCATGATCGCTCCGAAGGCTCCCGGCCATACGGTCCGCTCTGAATATCAGGCCGGCAAGGGAACTCCCTGCCTGGTAGCAGTGGAACAGGATTATACCGGAAAAGCACTGGATATGGCGCTGGCATACGGCCTGGGAATCGGCGGAGCCAGAGCCGGTATCCTGGAGACCACTTTCCGTACGGAAACCGAAACTGACCTGTTCGGTGAGCAGGCTGTACTTTGCGGCGGCGTCTGCGCTCTTATGCAGGCCGGGTTTGAAACACTGGTGGAAGCCGGATATGACCCCCGGAATGCCTACTTCGAATGCGTGCATGAGATGAAGCTGATTGTTGACCCGATCTATCAGTCCGGTTTTGCCGGTATGCGTTATTCTATCTCCAACACGGCTGAGTACGGCGACTATGTCACCGGACCGAAGCTGATTACTGAAGAAACACGGAAGACCATGAAGAAGATCCTGGCGGATATTCAGGACGGTACTTTTGCCAGAGAATTCCTTCTGGAGATGTCTGATGCCGGCGGGCAGGTACACTTCAAAGCCCTGCGCAAGAAGGCGGCAGAGCATCAGTCTGAAAAGATTGGTAAGGAAATCCGGGCTCTGTACAGCTGGAATGAAGAAGGAAAACTGATCGATAACTGATTTAGAACGTATAGCAGCGTAAAAAGGGGCGGTTTCCCATGAGCCGCCCCTGCTTTTCAGAAAGGAACTCATGAAGACGATTACCTATAAAAGCACCCGGGATGATTCTCTTGCACTGACGGCCAGCCAGGCCATCCTGCAGGGGCTTTCCCGGGATGGAGGACTGTTTGTCCCCTCCGAAATTCCCGCACTGGATGTTTCCCTCCGGGAACTGGCCGGTATGGATTACAGGCAGATTGCCTACGAAGTGATGAAGCTGTTCCTTACGGATTTTACCGAAGAGGAGCTGAAAACCTGTATCGAGCGTGCCTATGACAGTAAGTTCGATACGCCTGAGATTGCTCCGCTGGTGCATAAGGGGGATGCCTGGTACCTGGAACTTTTCCACGGTCCTACCATTGCCTTTAAGGATATGGCGCTTTCCATTCTTCCGCACCTGATGATTACTTCTGCCCGTAAGAACGGGAATCATAATGAAATCGTTATCCTGACAGCCACTTCCGGAGATACCGGCAAAGCAGCGCTGGCAGGCTTTGCTGACGTTGAGGGAACCCGGATAGTGGTGTTCTACCCGAAGGACGGGGTGAGCCCGATCCAGAAAAGGCAGATGATCACACAGCGTGGAGCTAATACACTGGTGGTTGGCATACACGGAAATTTTGACGATGCCCAGACCGCTGTCAAAAACATGTTCCATGACCGTGAACTGGAACAGGAACTGGCTGCAGCCGGCTTCCAGTTCTCTTCAGCCAACTCCATCAATATCGGCCGCCTGGTTCCTCAGATTGCGTATTATGTATGGTCATATGCGGTTCTGCTGGCACAGGGTGAGATCAGAGAAGGGGATCCGATTAATGTCGTTGTGCCTACGGGGAACTTCGGCAACATTCTGGCGGCTTATTATGCGAAGAGAATGGGACTTCCGGTGGCAAAGCTGATCTGTGCTTCCAATGAAAACAAGGTGCTGTTTGATTTCTTCCGGACCGGGACGTATGACCGGAACCGGGAATTCATTCTGACCAGTTCTCCGTCGATGGATATCCTGATATCCAGCAACCTGGAGCGGCTGATCTGGACAGCTGCCGGGGAAAACGCAGAGCAGAATAAGAAATTTATGAAAGATCTGGCCGAAACCGGAGTATATACCCTGCCGGAAGAGATGCGGGCAGAACTGAAGGATTTCTGCGGTTATTTTGCGGATGAATTCGATACGGCGGATATTATCCGGGAACTTTATTTTGACGAACAGTATGTAATCGATCCTCATACGGCGGTAGCTGCCCATGTTTATCAGCAGTACCGGGAGGAAACCGGGGATGAAACGCCCACGGTGATCGCTTCTACAGCAAGTCCGTATAAATTTACCCGCAGTGTTATGTCTGCCATCGACCCGAAGTACATGGAAGACGAGGACTTCACCCTGGTGGATGAAATGTATGATCTTTCCCGTGTTCCGGTGCCGCAGGCAATTGAAGACATCCGCAGCGCGCCTGTGCTGCATCCCCTGACATGTGAGAGGGAAGAGATGCAGCAGATGGTTAAGCGGTTCCTGGGCATGTAAAGCCGGCGTGAAAAGGAGGAAGTTAAGATGAAGAACTGGAAAAAATGGATGCTTCTGGGCTGCCTTCTGGCAGTTGGATTTACCGGACCGGCTGCAGTGAAGGCTGCAGAGGTGCCGGAGGCAACAGAAGCGGAAGAGCCTACGAAAGAAGCCGAGACGACAGAACCCATAGTAATAGACGTACCGGGTACTGCGAAACCGGCTGCGGCAGAGGAAGCTGTTAAGATTCCGGATGGCTGGGATGCGGCGAAGAAGCACTACTATAAGGATGGGAAGGCGCTGAAGGGACTGCAGCAGATTAAGGACAGTTTCTATTATTTTGATAAAAAAGGTGTTGTCCTGAAAAACAAATGGAAGAAAGTTAAGAAGTATTATTATTATTTCGGCAAAACCGGCGCCGCCTATAAGGCCAAAGCCAGTACGTTTGAAGTCACTTTCAAAACGTATAAGATCAGCGGAAAAACCTATGGCTTTGATCCTTCCTCCCACAGGGTAACCGGTCTCTGGGCGACAACGAAGGGGGCAGCGTATTACTTCAACAGCAAAGGTGTGTATGACGCTGCAAAAAGCAAGTCTGTCAGAGCTCTGACCAAGAGCGGGAAAAAGAGTAAAAACCTTCTGGCGCAGGTGAAAAAAGTCTGTGGCAAACCGAAAAAAACAGAAGTGGTGCAGAGCTGCAATTTCTTCGATGCGGTGGACCATGAATACAAGGACTACCGGCTGTTTTACA
The DNA here is from genome assembly GCA_902783295.1 of uncultured Lachnospiraceae bacterium. Taxonomy (GTDB): domain Bacteria; phylum Bacillota; class Clostridia; order Lachnospirales; family Lachnospiraceae; genus UBA3305. The sequence goes on along the minus strand of CACZQT010000042.1, from coordinate 16,614 downwards.
GCCATGTCACCGTGGAAATGACAAAGGATGTGACCACCGGCATGTTTAAAATGCTGGGTATTTTCCCGATGATTCTGGACTGATTTCTGCCTGACTTTGTTTTCAACTGAATCTGCGCAGATTATTACATGGGAGGCAAAGATGAAAAAGAGAACATGGATGATTCTTTTGCTTTCAGCCATACTGATGGCGGCACCCGCCATTCGGGCTGATGAAACAGCCGCGCCGGAAACAGGAGCCCCGGATTCTGCAGTGGTTTCCGAGGAACCTTCTCAGGAGTCCGAGAAGGCTGCTGATCCGGCAGAGACCCCGGCAGAGGTGCCGGTGGAAACTCCGAAGGAAACGAAGGCACCTAAGGTAAAAGATGGCTGGGACGCAAAGAAAATGAGCTATATCCGGGACGGGAAAAAGGTTACCGGCCTCCAGACCATCGGGAAAAAGCAGTACATTTTCAGCAGTAAAGGAAAGCTGATCAAAGACAAGATCTGCTATTCTGTAAAAGGCAAAAAAGGCCTCCGGTATTTTGACATCAGCAAACAGGGTGTTGCGACGGAGTGGACAGGCGTATATGCTCAGGCGGCTGCCCAGCTGAAATCCCTGAAGGCAGTTCCGAAAAAATCGACGGAGAGTCTTCGCACCGGTGCGCTGAAGAAAGCTTTTCTGTGGTCTGCGACTCTGAAAAAAGCCAGCCCCAGTAAGCCCGGCCTGAATGCAAAGCAGGCTCTGGAGTTTTACGGAAATTATGGATTTTCACGGAAAGCCGGCGAATGCATCACTCAGGCTGCCACTTTTGCGGCTATGGCCAAGGTCCTTCGATTTGACGCAAAGCTGATGCTGGGTTACGTGAAGACTGTGACGGGACTCTCCGAACATGCGTGGGTACAGATCAAGTCCGGGAAAAAGAACTATGCGTATGACCCGAACTTCAACACCTGGTCCTTTGTCGCCAGCCTGCGGAAACAGAACAAGTACCTGGGCTTCGGGTTCACCTACATGAGCAAAAACACGCTCTCATACTATAACGCGAAAAAGAAACTGATCAAAAAGTAAGAAACAGTCATGAAACGGATGGAAGGATTAAGGATCATGAAAAAAGGAGTTCTTTGCCTTGCAGCAGCGCTGATTGTGATCGGTGCAGCCGGCACGGTAAAAGCGGAATCTGTTCTGGATAAGGTTCGTCTCGTATGGGAAGAAAAGATACAGTCTGCAGCGGAGCTTTTCCGGGAGGCAGTAACGGGAGCCGGTCAGGAGACCCCGGTTTCCCTTGGCAATATGTATACAACAGAAAACCTGACTCTGCGGGCTCAGGCTACCAAAGAGTCTGAAAAGCTGGCCGTTGTGCCGATCAATGCGGAAGTGGCCGTTTATGATAAGAGCGGAGAAAGCTATTTCCAGATCGAATACAAGGGCAAGGTCGGCTATGTGCTGGGCGCTTATCTGACAGAGGATAAGGAAGAGGCTGAAAAAGCCGAACAGGAAGCTCTGGAAGAAGAACGGAAGAGAGCCGAGGCGGAGAGAAAGGCTTCTTACGAAGACGATGATGACGATGATGATTACTACGAGGACGATGACGACGACTGGGACGACGGCTCGGAAAAGAAAAACGATGCTGAATGCCTGACCGGGGGGATCCTGAACTGATATGTCACTGGTATCCAATACATTTTTATTGTTTATCCTTGCAGCGGCAGTACTGTATTATCTGGTACCGCTCCGCTTCCGGTGGATCATTCTGCTGGCGGCCAGTTTTCTGTACTATGCGGCCGGCGGGGTAAAGTTCCTGTTTTTCATCAGTTACTCTATTGTAATCATTTACGGATGCGCACTCTGGATCCGCCGCCTTCAGGAGGCGGGGGCTTCTGCCGGGAAACAGAAAGCGGCTCTGATACTGGGCCTGGTTCTGAATCTGGGGATGCTTGGTGTCGTGAAGTATACGAACTTCGTGACCGGCACCCTGAACGGACTGTTTTCCCTGCAGATCCCTGAGATCGCGATCCTGTTCCCTCTTGGGATTTCGTTCTATACGTTTCAGTCTTCCGGTTATCTGCTGGATGTATATTGGAAACGTGTGGAGCCTGAAAAGAATTTCCTGAAGTTTGCCCTGTTCGTTTCTTTCTTCCCTCAGCTGATGCAGGGCCCGATCGGAAAATTTGACCGTCTGGCACCACAGCTGACAGAGGGACATCCGCTGGATCTGCGGAAAGTTGCCCACGGCCTGGAGCGCATGGCCTGGGGCTTTGCCAAGAAGATGATTCTGGCAGACTGGGCAGGTGTTTTTGCAGACGCAATCTGGGGAGACCTGAACCGTTACCGCGGACTAGCCCTTTTCGGGCTGCTGTTCTACGGCATCCAGCTTTATGCGGATTTCTCCGGGGCTATGGATGTTGTTATCGGTATTGCCGAACTTTTCGGAGTCAACCTGGACGAGAACTTCCGCCAGCCCTATCTGGCGGTTTCCCTGGCAGATTTCTGGAGACGCTGGCATATTACCCTTGGCCGCTGGATGAAGGATTATGTTTTCTACCCGGTATCTCTGTCCGGATGGATGAAGAAGCTTACCAAGTGGGCGAAAACACATCTCGGGAAGAAGATCGGGCGTACGCTGCCGATCGCCGTGGCAGATATCCTGGTTTTCCTGCTCGTCGGCATCTGGCATGGCGCCAGCTGGAAGTTTGTGGTATATGGTCTGATCAATGGCTTTATTCTGGCATTCAGTGAACTGATGAGCGGTGTGTACGCTTCGTGGAAGAAAGGACTGCACATTTCCGGGAAAGAGGCCTGGTTCCATCTTTTCCAGATTCTGCGCACTTTCACGATTGTCAGCTTTACCTGGCTTTATGACCGCTCTGACAGCCTGGAACAGGGCAATCAGATGCTGAAGCTCTGCTTTACGCATTTTAATCCGGCGCGTCTGCTGGACATCTCAGCGGGCAGCCAGGGGCGGGCTTTCGCGCCGTGGGCTCTTTTGATTATTGCTGTAGGCTGTGTGGTGATGGTTGGAGTCGGTATTCTCCGTGAACGCGGCGTTAAGATCCGCGAACGGCTGAACGCACTGCCCCTGCCGGCGACCGTTGCTGTTTTTCTGCTGCTTTTTATTATGATTGGCCTGTTTGGCTGTACAGCGGCACCGAAAGGATTCATCTATGCGCAATTTTAAAAGATTCGCCGTGATCACGGCGGTTGTGGCTGCGGTGCTTCTGCTGCTGGACTTTATACTTTATCCCTGCACTTTTATCCGCAATGATATTCATGCGGTAACTTCCGCAAAGTACGATGATGTTTACCTGGGAACCTCCCACGGGAAAATGAACATTGATCCTGCGGAGACGGAGGCGGTTAACGGCCGCACAGCACATAATCTCTGCGTAGGCGGGGAGTATGCTGTGGATGTTTATTTCCTGACCCGTCTTATGATTGAAAAGGGGACAGCGCCGCAGCGGATCATCTATGAAGTGTCTCCGGATTACTTTATTACGGAAAAGGAAGAGGGGAACAACTACCTGCTGTTCTATCATGAGTTTCCTGTATCCCGGGCAAAGCTGGATTATTTCCGGGAGGCAGTATCTTCCAAAAACTTCAGGACATGGTTTTTCCCCTGGTATGAATATCCGCTTTCCTATGAACTCCAGAAAATGAAAGAAACCGTCAGCAGGAAATGGAATAAGGATTTCAGTGCTGCCGGAATGGGGACAGAGAAGCAGATCTATCATGAGAACGGCTACATCGAGCGGACGCCGATAGATACAGCTGCACTGGATCCGGATTCGCTGAAGAAGCTTTATATTCCCTATCCGGAAGATCTGATGCCCGTGAATATGGAATATCTGGAATGTCTGATCGATCTTTGTAAAGATCACCAGATAGAGCTGATCGCCCTGATTCCTCCCATCCCGAAGGTGACATATGATTATTTCCAGGATGGACATGCTGCGCTGGATGCTTTTTTCTCGAAGTATTTTGACGAGAAAGGCGTGCGGTTCATCAACTTTAACAGTGAAGAAATGTTTTCCTATGGCACACATACCCTGGAGGATTATGTGGACCTGGACGGGCACATGAACGGGGAAGCGGCAAGAGCGTTTTCCGCGCAGCTGGCGCGGGTCCTGGACCGGCCTCAGGAAGAATGGGCAGTCTGGGAACTCAGCGAAGAAAACGAAACGGAAGACGATGACTGGGAAGAAGACGCTCTCGGCTGACCTGAACTGAAGAAGCGTGTGAGTGTAAGATATGGCACAGGAAAATTTATGGCATTATCATAAGGCAGATAGACCAATCTGACAGGAGGAATGAACCATGCTGTATACACAGAAAACAAAAGAAAACGGAAAAGTCTGTTTCGCGCTGGAAGGACGTCTGGATACGGTTACAGCGCCTGACCTGGAAAAGGAACTGAAGGAAGCCCTGGACAGCAGTGCTGCAGAACTGGTCCTGGATTTTACAAAGCTGGATTATATTTCTTCTGCCGGTCTTCGGGTACTTCTGGCCGCGCAGAAAATTATGGCAAAGCAGGGCACGATGAAAGTGGTGCATGTTAACGAAACCATTATGGAGATTTTTGAAGTAACCGGCTTTTCGGATATCCTGACGATCGAATAAACGGCAAAAGGAAAACTTCCATGGAAAAATCACAGGAATTGTATATCAATCATTCGGAAGAAAAAACGGATCTGGCTCTGAAACTGGTGGATTCGTTTATCAGGCGTCAGGGAATTACCGGGAAGAAAGCGATACATCTGCGTCTTCTGACGGAAGAAACGCTGGGAATGGTCCGTGCCATGACGGGGGACTTTCACGCCTTATTCTGGCTGGAAGCAGAGGATGGGGAATACCGGGTCCGGCTTGCTGCAGAGACGGATATGGACGCAGACAAGAAAAACGAACTGCTTTCCGTATCCACCTCCGGCAAAAATGCACTGGCCAGAGGTTTTATGGGCAAGATCGGAGAACTGTTCGAAAGTGCGTCTCTGTATTTCCGGGAAATGAAAAAACTTCAGAGTGAATATGAGGTCGGTTTCCTGGAGTACGGCTCCATACCGGGGGATATTTCCGGTCACATGCCGCCGTTTACGAAAGAACAGTTTACCTGGTCCATGCAGAAATACAGGAAGTCATTGAGCGATGCATCGGATACCGGCCGTCCTGTCGAGGAAGCCTGGGATGAACTGGAAAAATCTATCGTTGCCAGCATTGCGAGAGATGTTATCGTAGGTGTTAAAAAGGACCGGATCGATATGACGATCATCCTGTAAAACAGACAGGGCAGTCAGAAAACGTCTTTCTCCCGGAACCGGCAGTATGGTTTCCGGATCAGTGTGCCGGTACAGACAGAGGATAAAAGATGGATACACAGGAATTGAACATAGAAGCATTGGAGAAGAACCTGCCGCAGGTACTTCGGTTTGTGGATGATCTCCTGGAACTGGCAGGCTGCCCTGTAAAGACTCAGCTGCAGATTGACCTGGCGGTAGAGGAGATCTTCGTCAACATTGCCGATTATGCCTATGCACCGGGTGAAGGCTCTGCTGTGATACGGGCAGAGATCTCAGAAAATCCCCGGAAGGCTGTGATCACATTCTTCGACCGGGGAATTCCTTATGACCCCCTGGAGAAAAAGGACCCGGATGTGACACTTTCTGCCGGGGAACGGCCGGTCGGAGGTCTGGGGATTTTTCTGACGAAAAAATCAATGGATGAAGTGACCTATGCTTACAAGGATGGACAGAATGTCCTGACGATGATAAAAAGATGGTAACCTGGCCGGGAACTGCCGTGAGATCAGTTTCGTGAAATGATTCGGCAAACATTTTTCACAGTCGGAAAAAAAGACTTGCTTTTTTTTCCATATGTGCTATAATCCCAAATTGCGGGCGGGAATGCTGGAATTGGCAGACAGGCATGACTAAGGATCATGTGTTCCACGAACGTGAGGGTTCAAGTCCCTTTTCCCGCACTGGCAGTTGCGAGAGAGTGTCCGGTTTTCCGGACACTCTTTTTTTCGTAAAAAACAGTTGACAAATATCTTTGGCTGTTGTACGATATGAATCGGAAAGTGCCTGTTCCGTTTTTTTGTTGTACCGTTTTTGAGCGGCAGCTGAGGAAAAACGACAGACACTTATTTTGTTTTCAAAAGAGATTTTTAAAAGAAAAAATTTCCAGAAGAGGATTTCCGGAAAAGAAAGGAAAGTATCATGACACGCATTCAGGCTATCTGCAAATCGTATAGAAAAATGTCAGAACCCCGCAGTCTCAGCGAGGCTGGGTTTCTGTACGCTGATTTTGGCGGATACCTGCATATCAGGGGGAAAGTGTACCACCGGATAAGGTCATGGCGTATACCGGCATTGTGAGCCGGTGCGGCATTGATTGCTTGCTGCGAAGAAAAAGCAGGGGCTTATCCGAGGGAAAGTCTTTCCCGGGAGGATAAGCCCTTTTTCTTTTGCACCCTCATGAGTGCCCGGTGGGCGGCACGTCTGGCTTCTGGCCAAGAGAGACCGGTTCGAATCCGGTATGAGGACCTGATGGTAAAGCAGGCACTTTTTCCATCAACATAATTTCATAGCTGCCCGTCACAGGCACGACGGACAGTGTATCCCGCAGTTTAAGCCAGTATCCGGTTGTGACAGGAGGAGGGAAGTTGCTTCGCACTGGATCAGACCAAATATGATTCAGGGCGGCTCCCGCAGTACAGGCGGGAGTCTTACCCCGACAGAACAAGAAAAGAAAGGAGGACACTTATGCCTACGATTGATATGGTTGCTACAGGCCGGAATATTCAGCGTATGAGAAATGCAGCTGGTATTTCCGTAAAAACAATTCAGGAAGCGTGCGGATGCTCGACGCCAAACGCTGTTTACAAGTGGATTCACGGCACATGCATGCCGTCCATTGACAATCTGGTCATTCTGGCCTCCATCTTCGGGGTAAGCATGGACGACATCGTAGCTGTAAGAATCATCTGACGGAACTATAAAGCGGGACAGGGGAAAGTATGCCTATCCCGTTTTTTGCGCGATAAGCCCGGAGAGAGTGCGCCGTGCTTGCACAATAAGTCTGGAGAAGTGCGCCGAGAGAGTACAAGGAATTGACTTGCGCAGCGAGGCGGGACTGTGATATCATTTTATGATCTGGCAGATAAAAAACCTATGACGGGAAAACCGGAAGCTGATGGATGATGACGGATGTAACACAGAAATGAGGATGGAATGAAGAGGCTGGTAACGGGTATTGTCGCCCATGTAGACGCGGGAAAGACGACCCTGTCCGAGGCAATGCTGTATCTTTCGGGAAAGCTGCGGTCCTTGGGAAGAGTCGATAAGGGAGATGCTTTCCTGGATAATTTTGCGCTGGAAAGGGCCAGGGGAATTACGATCTTTTCCAAACAGGCAGAACTGGTATGGAAGGACTGTGCCCTGACGCTTCTGGATACACCGGGCCACGTAGACTTTTCCGCGGAAATGGAACGGACTCTGCAGGTCCTGGATGCAGCCATTCTGGTTGTCAGCGGGGCGGACGGTGTGCAGGGGCATACACGGACACTCTGGCGTCTGCTGGACCAGTACGGTATTCCGGTTTTTCTGTTTGTCAATAAGATGGACCAGCCTGGTACCGGGAAAGATGCCCTGCTCAGGGAATTAAAGGAGGCGCTTTCCGACAGCATCGCAGATGCTTCCGACCGGGACGGAGAAGCTTTCCTGGAGACCGCTGCCCTGTGTGAAGAAGAGCTGATGGAGCAGTATCTGGAGACCGGAGAACTTCCGGAGACGGAGATCCGCCGCCTGATAAGGGAGCGGAAGCTGTTTCCCTGCTGGTTTGGATCCGCCCTCCGGCTGGAAGGGGTGGAAGACTTATGCGACGGAATCGCTGCGCTGGGAGAAGCAGGGCCCTGGGGGGAAGAGTTCGGGGCGAAAGTTTTTAAGATTACCCGGGATGACGCAGGAAACCGTCTGAGCTGGATGAAGCTGACGGGAGGAAGCCTGAAACCCAGGACACTGCTTTGTTGCAGAACTGCGGGAAATGACGGAGAAACGGAAGAGGTGCAGGAGAAAATCACACAGATCCGCCGCTATTCCGGGGAGAAATTTGAAAGCCTGGAAGAAGCGCAGAGCGGAGAGATCTGTACGGTGCTGGGACTGACTGCCACCCGTCCGGGACAGGGACTCGGTGAGGAGCCGGATTCGGAGGAACCGGTGCTGGAGCCGGTGCTTACTTACCGTATCTGCCTCCCGGCGGGAATGGACCCGGCTCAGATGATGCCAAAGCTTCTGCAGCTGACTGAGGAAGAACCGGAACTGTCTATTGTGTGGGATGAGACGCTGCGGGAAATCCAGGTGCGGATTATGGGTGAGGTTCAGCTGGAGATTCTGCAGAGCCTGATCGCGGAACGGTACGGCGTGGACGTCACCTTTGACGAAGGAAACATCATTTACCGGGAAACCATCCAGAATACAGTAGAAGGCGTAGGCCATTTTGAACCGCTGAGGCATTACGCAGAGGTCCATCTCCTGCTGCAGCCCGGGGAGCCGGGCAGCGGACTGGTTTTTGATTCCGCCTGCTCTACGGATTTCCTTGCGCTGAACTGGCAGAGACTGGTTCTTACCCACCTGGCCGAACGGGTACACAGGGGTGTCCTGACCGGCTCTGCCATTACAGATATGAAGATTACCCTGATCGCGGGGCGTGCACATGTTAAGCACACGGAGGGAGGGGACTTCCGGCAGGCGACATACCGTGCCGTACGGCAGGGGCTGATGAAAGCAAACTCTCTGCTGCTTGAGCCCTGGTACTCCTTCCGTCTTACGGTGCCTGTGGAAATGATTGGCCGGGCGATGACGGACATTGAAAATCGTTCCGGAATTCCGGAGCCCCCTGTGACGGAAGGAAATGAATCCGTTCTGACAGGGGTGGCTCCGGTAGCGACCATGCGGAATTACGCGAAAGATGTGGCGGTTTATACGCGGGGACACGGGCAGATCAGCCTCTCCCTGTATGGATATCTTCCCTGCCATAATGCCCAGGAGATTATTGAGACGAAGGGTTACGATCCGGATGCGGATCTGAGACAGCCGTCCGGTTCGGTGTTCTGTACGCACGGGGCAGGATTCTATGTCCCCTGGAACGAAGTGGAAAGCTATATGCACCTGCCTGCCTGGGAAGGGAGCACTTCCGCGAAACCTGATGAAGCGGAAGAAATATCCGTTCCGGAGCGGGAGACCTTTATCGGGACGGATGAAATCGACGCTATCCTGGCCAGGACCTATTATGCGAATGGAAAAGACCGTTCACTGCAGCGGAAGGGAATCGGACGCCGGGATTTCGGACGTCAGCGGGTGCCGAAGGAACCTGAACACAGAGAATTCCACCCTGTAACGAGACTCCCGGCCTATCTGCTGGTGGACGGATACAATATTATTTACGCCTGGGAAGAACTTCGGGAACTGGCCAGAATCAATGTGGATGCCTCACGGGAGAGGCTCCTGGAGCTTATGGGCAATTATCGCGGAATGAAACACTGTGAGGTTATTGTTGTGTTTGACGCTTACCGCGTGCCCGGCCACCGGACAGAATGGTTCGATGTGGGAAATATCCATGTAGTCTACACAAAGGAAGCGGAGACTGCAGACCGTTATATCGAGCGCTTCAGTCACGAAAATGCACGGAAATACGACATCTCTGTAGCTACCTCGGACGGAATGGAGCAGATCATTATCCGGGGAGCCGGCTGCCGCCTGCTTTCTGCAAAAGATCTTCAGGAAGAGCTGGGACTTACACGCCGGGAGGAGGAAGAAAAAATGGAGGAACACCGGGGAGATGCCAGGCGTTTTCTCCTGGATGAAACCTCCGAAGAAATCCGGGAGGCTCTCCGGAATCTGCCGGAAGCAAAGGATGAGTAATACCGGCCGGCACTTTGGCACTTGTCTTTCCCCGGAACATCGTGTATACTGATTTTTTGGAATGAAATGATGGTCGCAGGATTGTTGGAGCACGGAGTGCGGAACAATCCGCAACCGACTTTTGATACCCAAACCAATTGTGGCGTGTACATAAGGTGAGGCAAGAATGGAAATCAAAATTGGCAGGAATGATCCCTGCTGGTGCGGAAGCGGAAAGAAATATAAGCAGTGCCACGAGGCTATGGATGAAAAAATACGCAGGTACCGGGATGCCGGGCACATTGTGCCTGAGCGCAGCATGATCAAAACTCCGGAGCAGATCGAGGGAATCCGGGAAAGCGGAAAGATTAATGTGGCGGTCCTGGATGCGGTGGCGGAGAAAATCCATGCGGGAATGTCCACACAGGAGATTGATGATATTGTGTACCGCACAACCCTGGCGCACGGGGCGATTCCGGCTCCGCTGAATTACGAAGGCTTCCCGAAAAGCGTCTGCACCTCTATCAATGATGAAATATGCCACGGTATTCCTTCCGAGGATATCATTCTGCAGGAAGGCGATATCGTAAATGTGGATGTATCGACCATTTACAAGGGGTATTTTTCCGATTCGTCCCGGATGTTCTGCATTGGCGAAGTCTCCGAGGAACGCCGGCGGCTGGTGCAGGTGGCAAAGGAATGTGTGGAAAAAGGCCTGGAACAGGTGAAGCCATGGGGCTTCATGGGTGATATGGGAGAAGCTGTCCACCAGCATGCCCTGAAACACGGGTACAGTGTAGTGGCGGATATCGGCGGCCACGGCGTAGGGCTGGAATTCCATGAGGATCCTTTTGTCAGCTATGTGACAAAACGGGGAGAGGAAATGCTTCTGGTTCCGGGGATGGTTTTCACCATTGAACCGATGGTGAACGGCGGGACCGATGAGTTCTGTGAAGACGAGGAGAACGGATGGACCATCTATACCTGGGATGGAGAGGATTCTGCCCAGTGGGAAGTGACCGTGGCTGTTACAGAAGATGGTTTTGAGGTGCTGGCCTGGTAAGTCCGGCATACAGGAGGAATGAGTTATGCCCACCGGGGATTATGGAAATACAAGACGCAGTTCAAGAAGCGCCAGGATCAGGCGGGCCAGAAGGCGCCGCCGCAGGAGGAGAATTCTCTTCACCGGCGCGCTGGTGCTGGTTCTGTTCATCGTTTTTCTGATCTACGGCTCCATGAATATCTGGTACGCGAAGCCGAAGCTGACACTGCTTGGGGAGACGATCCAGACCATTGAAGCAGGGACGATTTACGAGGACAGCGGTGCTATGGCCATGCTGGGGAAGAATGATATCAGCGACCAGATTGTGGTTACCAATCCTGTGGATACCTCCAAGGCTTCTACCCAGACGATTCTCTATTCCCTGGAGTACCGCGGCCAGGTGTATAATGTATCCAGGACGGTCATTGTCCAGGATGAGACGCCGCCGCAGATTGTACTGTCGGATGCTGACAAGGAATTCAAGGTATCCAAGCTGGACGACTTTTACGAGCCAGGTGTTACGGCGGAAGACTCTGCGGAAGGAGATGTGACCTCCAGGGTTACGACACAGTGGCAGCAGGCTTCCGAGACCGAATGGAAGCTGGTATATACGGTGAGCGACAGTTCCGGTAATGTCGCAACGGCAGAACGCACGGTTCTGATCGTTCCGGAAGACGAGACCAAGCCCCGTGTGAACGAAGGGGACAGCGTAATCTGCCTGACTTTCGACGACGGTCCAAGCAGCAAGGTGACGCCCCGTATCCTGGATATTCTGAAGCAGTATAACGTAAAAGCGACTTTCTTCATCGTGAATTATGAAGATAACATGATTCCGATTCTTGAACGGATGCGGGACGAAGGCCATACGATCGGTATTCATACCTGGGATCATGATTACAATGTCTGTTATGCCACTATGGATTCCTACTATGAAGGCGTTCTGAAGATGGCAGAGAAGATAAAAAAGGATCTGAATTATGAACCTTACTGTATCCGCTTCCCCGGCGGTTCCTCCAATACGGTAAGCCGGAAATATACAGAGGGAGTCATGTCCTACCTGGCCGATCTGATGCCTTCAGTGGGCTATCAGTACTATGACTGGAATGCGGACTCCACGGATGCGGAGGGGAACAACCGCCCGGCGGAAACTCTGTATGCAAATTCCATCAGCGGATTTAAGCAGAACAGGACCAATATCCTGCTTTGCCATGATATCGGCACGAAGGAGACCACAGCGGATATGCTGCCGGATCTGATCGAATACGGACTGGAAAACGGTTATCGTTTTGAGCCGATTACGAAGAGCACCTTCCCGGTGCACCATGGCATCAACAACTGACGAATTTATAACAACTCCGAAAGCAGGTAAATCATTCTTTCGGAAGACAAAGGGAGAAAAAACTGATGACGATTTATGACGAACTGGTGGCGAGGGGACTGATCGCCCAGGTAACTGACGAGAAAGAAATCAAGGAACTGATCAATTCCGGCAAAGCGGTTTTCTATATCGGCTTTGACCCTACGGCGGACAGCCTGCATGTAGGACACTTTATGGCACTGTGCCTGATGAAGAGACTGCAGATGGCAGGAAATAAGCCGATTGCCCTGCTGGGCGGCGGAACCGGCATGATCGGGGATCCTTCCGGGCGTACGGATATGCGTACTATGATGACGCCCGAAACCATCCAGCACAATATCGACTGCTTCAAGGTGCAGATGAGCCGCTTTATCGACTTCTCCGAGGGGAAGGCGCTGATGGTGAACAATGCCGACTGGCTGATGAAGCTGAACTATGTGGAGCTTCTGCGGGAAGTAGGCGCACATTTTTCCGTGAACAACATGCTGAGGGCGGAGTGCTACAAGCAGCGTATGGAAAGAGGCCTGAGCTTCCTGGAGTTCAACTACATGATCATGCAGAGCTATGATTTCTATATGCTCTACCAGAAATACGGCTGCAATCTTCAGTTCGGCGGTGACGACCAGTGGAGCAACATGCTGGGCGGCACCGAACTGATCCGCCGGAAGCTCGGGAAGGATGCCTATGCCATGACCATCACCCTGCTGCTGAACTCTGAGGGCAAGAAGATGGGCAAAACCCAGTCCGGTGCTGTCTGGCTGGATCCGAAGAAGACGACCCCTTATGAGTTCTATCAGTACTGGCGGAACATCGGTGATGCGGACGTTCTGAAGTGCCTGCGGATGCTGACCTTCCTGCCGCTGGAGCAGATCGATGAAATGGACAAGTGGGAAGGCAGCCAGCTGAATACGGCTAAGGAGATTCTTGCCTACGAGCTGACCAGCCTTGTGCACGGGGAAGAAGAAGCAAAGAAGGCACAGGAATCCGCCAGGGCTCTGTTCGGCGGCGGCGGGGATGATGCGAATATGCCGCAGGTGGAACTGACAGCGGCGGATTTTGCAGAGCGCAATCCGGATATCCTGGCTCTCCTGGTAAAAGCAGGACTTTGCGGAAGCCGTTCCGACGCCCGCCAGAATGTTGTACAGGGCGGCGTGACGGTCGATGGCGAAACGGTGAAGGATCCCCGGAAAGAGTTTACAAAGGATGAAATCGGCGACGGTATTCTGATCCGCCGCGGCAAGAAGAAATACTGCAGAATCGTTGTCGGGGAGTAAAACATTTCCCCTGAGGATCTGAAGGCAAGGGCATTTTCCGGATGCACTGCCGATGAGATGCGGAAGGCACCGGGCCGGGAGGTAAAGGATGACAAACAGGAGGGACAAAAACCTGGGAGATGTGATCACGGACGTAGTGGAGGACGTGATCGGCACCGGTCAGTTTGAACGCCTGAATACCTGTATTTCGGAAACACTGGATGCGGTTTTTGAGGAGCTGGGCCTGGGAGACAGCGGCTCTGTCGGAGCCGGAGACTGGGCTGTGGGCAAAGGAAAATCCTCTTATGGGGAAGACGCCGGAAAATGGGCGGGAAGCAGCAGCCAGCACGCTTCCGGTACACAGCAGGGCAGCCCCCGTGCACCGTATGAACGGAAGAGCTGGGCAGCCGTCATCCAGGAAGCGCTTGCCGCCAGGGAAAACCAGCTCTATACCAATAATCCGGCCGGCCAGATTTCCGGACCGATTTTCAGTATGGTGGGCGGCATGCTGATGGGACTTTTCGGAATTTTCGCGGCTGCGGGGCTGATCATGACCATAGCAGATCCTGATCCTGCCGGAATTGTGGCGGTAGGTCTGTTGGCGGCGTTTACTGCAGCCGGTGGTTTTATGTTCAAAAAAGGCCGTGAAAGCAAAAAGAGAATCAAACGTTTCAAGGCCTATACAAGAGTTCTGGGAAAGCGTCCTTACTGCAGCATCAGCGAGCTGGCGGCGGCTGTAGGAGAATCGGAGGAATTTGTCCGGAATGACCTGCGGCAGATGTTTGATCTGAAGTATTTCCCGAAGGGCCGGATGGATATGATGGGAACGACGCTGATGCTCGACGATGAGACATATCAGCAGTACCTGAATGCCAATCAATCCTTCCAGGAGCGCCAGGCAGAAGAAGAACGGGCGAAGAAGGCCGCTGAGGAGAAAGAGAAAAAAGAGCGGAAAGATCAAAAGAGCAGCCGGGAAGAAAGCATTTTTGCTTCCGGAAAGGAAAGTTCCGAGCTTGAGGCCGCCATCCGGGAAGGAGAGAGGTATATCCGGCAGATCCGGGAGGCGAATGACGCCATACCCGGTGAAGAAATCACCCGGAAACTGGATCGTCTGGAATCCCTGATGAGGAAGATTTTTACGGTTCTTTCCCAGAAACCGGACCAGCTTCCGAAGCTGCGCAAATTCATGCAGTACTACATGCCCACCACGGATAAACTGGTGCAGACTTACCGGCAGCTGGATGCACAGAGCGTGGAAGGCGAAAATATTACGAAGGCGAAAAAAGATATCGAGGTTACCCTGGATACCATCAACGATGCCTACGAGAAACTGCTGGATAATTTCTTCGAGGAGGCTGCCATGGATGTCAGTACGGATATCAGTGTGCTGCAGGGTCTTATGGCACAGGAAGGCCTGACAGCCCAGCCCTTCGGAAAGAAATAAATGCATTAAACACGAAGCTTTTCATTGTGTAAAAAATAAAAAGAAAGAGGAGGCAGGACAATGAGCAACAATCCTTTGGATGCAGGCGGGAAGGCTGCAGAAGGCGTAATGCAGGCAGCGGAACAGGTGGCATCCGCCGAACAGGCAGTAACAGATGCCCAGAAGGCAGTGGCAGCTGTACAGAAAGCAGCAGCGGCAACAAGCGGGAAGATTTCTCTGACCCTGGATACAGGCGCTTTTGCAGACGCGCCGGCAGCTCCCAGCGCGGAAGTGGATGAAGCGGTGGCAGCTGCCCAGAAGCTTTCTGATGAAGAAATGCTGGAACAGCGCGCCATGGACGACAGCATGCTGACAGAGGAAGAAAAGGCTCAGGTTGAAGCTTTCTCTCAGCAGATCGATGTCACCAATACCAATCAGGTACTGCAGTACGGTTCAGGCGCACAGGCGAAGGTGGCCAGCTTTTCGGAAAAGGCCCTGGAAAATGTCAAGACGAAGGACCTGGGAGAGGTCGGCTCGCTTCTCAGCGGCGTGATCAGCCAGCTGAAGGGCTTTGACGTGGACGAAGAACAGAAAGGTCTTTTCGGCTTCTTTAAGAAAAAAGCTGCCGATCTGGCTTCCCTGAAAACCAAATACGATAAGGCGGAAGCCAATATCGATAAAATTGTGGAATCCCTGGAGGCCCATCAGGTCACCCTTATGCGTGACATTGCCATGCTGGACCAGCTCTATGAACTGAATCTGACATACTACAAGGAGCTGACGATGTATATCCTCGCCGGCAAGAAGAAGCTGAAACAGCTGCGTGAAGTAGACATCCCCGCTCTGCGGGCTGTGGCGGAACGTACCGGTGCGCCTGAGGATGCCCAGAAGGTAAATGACCTTGTCGAACAGGTGAACCGTTTTGAGAAGAAGATTCATGACCTGGAACTGACCCGCACTATCTGCCTGCAGATGTCGCCGCAGATCCGTCTGGTACAGAATAATGATGTCATGATGTCTGACAAGATCCAGTCCACAATTGTGAATACCATCCCGCTCTGGAAGAGCCAGATGGTAATCGCTCTGGGCCTGGCTCATTCGGAAGCGGCCGCCAAGGCACAGCATCAGGTTACCGAACTGACGAACGAGATGCTGAAGAAGAACGCGGAAAAACTGAAGACTGCTACGATCACTACTGCCCAGGAATCCGAACGGGGCGTGGTGGATATGGAAACCCTGCGGTATACCAACGAGCAGCTGATCTCCACACTGGAAGAGGTTACCCGTATCCAGGATGAAGGCCGTGCAAGACGCCGTGAAGCCGAACTGGAAATTGCGAAGATGGAAAACGATCTGAAAGCAAAGCTTCTGGCCATGAAAGGCTGAAGCTGAAAACAAATCGCACATATGAGAACAGCCCCTCGTTCCTTTCCGGAAACGAGGGGCTGTTCTCATATGTGCGATAAGCCCGGAGAGCCTGCGCCGTGCCTGCAATGCGAAACTGGTCATTCAGGACAAGGGCACACATTCGGCGGGCTGCGGTGCTGCCCGGGCTGTTTTATTTTCTGCCGGCTTTCTGGTCGCAGTAGATACAGCGGTATACACCCTTTTCACGGTCCACAAGGCGGAAAACGTGATCCAGTTCCTGCTCCACAGAGGTGATGCAGCGG
>CACZQT010000041.1 GCA_902783295.1 uncultured Lachnospiraceae bacterium | reverse complement strand
CCGATGGGGCAGACAATCGGCAGGAAATCCTTTTCCAGCAGGTCCATCAGGATTTTGGGGTTGACTTCCTGAATCTCTCCCACGAATCCGATATCCTGCCCGCCGGAATACCGTTTGACCACCTTCAGCAGGCCCCCGTCCTTGCCGCTGATACCGGCCGCATGAACGCCCAGAGATTCCACCATCTGCACCAGGCTCTTGTTCACCCGGTTCAGCACCATTTCTGCGATTTCCATTGTGGCTTCATCTGTCACCCTGAGGCCGTTTACGAAGCGGGGTTCCATACCGCTCTTCGTAACCCATCGGCTGATATCCTTTCCGCCTCCGTGAACAATGATGGGTTTAAAGCCAACCAGCTTTAAGAGGACAACATCCTTGATCACATTGGCTTTCAGGTTATCATCCACCATGGCGGAACCGCCGTATTTCACCACGACAATCTTCCGGTTGAATTTCTGTATGTAAGGCAGCGCTTCGATCAGCACCGCTGCTTTTGCCATATAATCGTTTTCCATAAAACCTCCTTGGACGGCAGGGTCTGGCCCTTTGCCTTCGGATGCATAGTTCCACCAGACATTCGAATGGCTCTGCCTTCGCCTTTGCTTCCTTAAGCTGTCGGATCGCTCCGCCTTCGGCTTTGATGATTACGAACGGTAATCTGCGTTGATTTTTACGTAGTCGTAGGTCAGGTCACAGCCCCAGGCGACAGCTGTTTCTTCCCCGGCCTTGATATCGCAGACAGCCGTAACTGCCGGATGGGACAGGATCTTCGTCGCTTCTTCTTCGCTGTAATCCGTGGCTGTGCCGTCCTTCACGATCTGCAGGCTTCCGCCTTCGCTCTCAAACCAGATATCCGTTTTCTCAGGATCAAAATCCGCTCCGGAATAGCCCATGGCGCAGAGAATCCGGCCCCAGTTGGCGTCATGCCCGAAAATCGCAGCTTTTGTCAGGCTGGAGGTAACTACGGACTTGGCCAGCGTCCTGGCCTGTGCCTTATCCGCGGCATGCACTACTTTTACTTCGAAGAGTGCCGTGCAGCCTTCTCCGTCTCCGGCTATCTTCTTGCAAAGATCCTCCATGACGGTATGCAGTGCCTCGCAGAAGGTCCTGTAATCTTCTCCTTCTTCCTCGATCCGGGGATTGCCGGCCTGGCCGTTCGCGAGCAGCAGCACGGTATCATTGGTGGAAGTATCCCCATCCACGGAAATCATGTTGAAAGTATCCTGCACATCGTCAGAGAGGGCTTTCTGCAGAAGAGCTTTCGAAATGGCACAGTCCGTCACAATAAAGCAAAGCATGGTGCACATGTTCGGATGGATCATGCCGGAGCCTTTGCACATACCGCCCATAGAAACTTTTTTTCCTCCGATTTCGAAGGTGACTGCGCTTTCCTTCGGTACGGTGTCAGTAGTCATGATTGCTTTCGCTGCTTCCAGAGCTACATTGCGCTTCGCCCAGAGAGTTTCCCCCATGGTTTTGATGCCTTCGCTGATTTTATTCATGGGAATCTGCTGGCCGATCACGCCGGTGGAACAGATCAGCACATTTTCCGGGTACATCCCGAAGAACTCCGCTGCCTCGTCCGCTGTTTCCTGACAGATTTTCATCCCCTTCTCGCCGGTACAGGCATTGGCAATACCGCTGTTGATGATCACTACCGAGGCGCGGTTTCCGCTGTCCACTATCTTTTTATCCCAGACAACGGGAGCGGCTTTTACAAGGTTTGTCGTAAAAACACCGGCGACTTCAGCAGGAGAAGAGCTGAAAATCATCGCCATGTCTCTGTTTTTCGAATTTTTCTTCAGTCCCACACGGGTACTGGATGCCATAAATCCTTTCGCGGCCGTAATTCCGCCGTCGATCTTCTCCATATTTCTCCTCTTTCCCGGCACACTGCCTCTGTGCCTGTTCTGTCATATTCTGCTCTTTCAGGGTTCTGCATTGTTTACGGGAACATAGGCACCTGCATGAGTCCCATCTGTTCAGGCAGGCCGAACATCAGGTTCATGTTCTGCACCGCCTGCCCGGCAGCGCCTTTTACCAGGTTGTCTATGGTCCCCATCACAATAATCCTGCCCGTCCGGGGATCCGTTTTCCAGCCGATATCCATAAAATTGCTGCCCTCTACCCAGCGGGTTTCCGCGGTGCAGCCTTCTCTCAGCAGCCGGATAAAGTACTCTTTCTCATAATATTTCTTATATACCTGTTCAACCTCGCTCCAGCTGACATCCTTCACCAGGCTGGCATAAGCTGTCACCAGGATGCCGCGCATCATCGGCACCAGGTGCGGCGTAAAGGAAAGAACAACGTCTTTCCCGCAGGCATAGGAAAGCTGCTCCTCGATTTCCGGAGTATGGCGGTGATTCGCCACGCCATATGCTTTCATGCTCTCGTTCACTTCACAGAAAAGGTTGGCCACTTTGGCTCCGCGCCCTGCGCCGGAAGTTCCGGACTTCGCATCTATAATGATGCTCATGGGGTCGATCAGACCTTCCTTCACCAGCGGGTACAGGCTCAGGATCGAGCAGGTGGTGTAGCAGCCCGGGTTGGCCAGCAGCCTTGTGTTCCTGATCTGCTCCCGGTTGATCTCGCACAGCCCGTACACTGCCTCCGGCAGGAACTGCGGTGCCTTGTGTTCCAGTTTATACCACTTTTCATATACGGAAACATCCTTCAGCCGGAAATCCGCAGAAAGATCGATGATTTTTGCACGGGACAGGATGTCCTCATTGATCACTGACGCCAGGTAGCCCTGAGGCGTTGCGGTGAAAATGACATCCGCCTCTTCCGACAGCTTTTCCAGATCATCATCCCGGCAGTCCAGATCCAGCAGGCCATTGAAGTTCTGATACTGGGAAGAATACCTCTCTCCCGTATAACTCCTAGATCCACACCACACCACTTCCGTTTCCGGGTGCTGGACCAGGAGTCTGGCCAGTTCCGCTCCGGCATAGCCTGTGGACCCTATAATTCCTGCTCGTATCATATCCGGTTCCCCCTTTTATCTTTCATGAATCGCAGTTCACAGCATACCACCTTTCGAATTTTTATGCAAGAACTTTTCTATGAGAAATGAAGGAAAAGTCTTGCGTTTTCCCGCGTCTTAGTGTATACTGCCAATCAGTCACTGCAAAAGCTATGATTCTTCGGCGATTTTCCGCCGAAGAGGGCGAATGCGTTTTTATGCGTCAATCACTGTATATTTATACAATTCTATAGATTGACCTGAACAATGCCGTAAATCATAAAACGCGCACCATGCGTGCTTTGGAGGAGGAAAACATGAAAGAAAAAGTTGTGCTCGCCTATTCCGGCGGTCTGGATACTACCACCATCATCCCGTGGCTCAAAGAAAACTTCGGTTATGACGTCGTATGCTGCTGTGTGGATGTCGGGCAGGGAAACGAGCTGGACGGTCTGGAGCAGCGGGCTAAGCTTTCCGGCGCTTCCAAGCTGTATATTGAAAATGTAATAGACGAATTCTGTGACGATTTTGTCATGCCCTGTGTGCAGGCCGGCGCCGTATACGAACACAAATACCTGCTGGGTACCTCCATGGCCCGTCCTGTCATTGCGAAAAAACTGGTGGAAATCGCCCGTAAGGAAGGAGCCGTTGCCATCTGCCACGGCGCTACCGGAAAAGGCAACGACCAGATCCGCTTCGAGCTTTCCATCACTGCTCTGGCTCCTGACCTGAAAATCATCGCCCCCTGGCGTATGACGGATATCTGGACCCTGCAGTCCCGCGAGGATGAGATCCAGTACTGCAAAGCGCATGGCATCGACCTTCCTTTTGACATGTCCCAGAGCTACAGCCGCGACCGCAACCTCTGGCACATCAGCCACGAAGGCCTGGAACTGGAAGATCCTTCTCTGGAACCCAATTACAACCATCTGCTGATGCTGACGGTTCCGCCGGAAAAAGCGCCGGATGAACCGGAATACGTCACCATGACCTTCGAAAAAGGTATCCCCACCAGTGTCAACGGGAAAAAGATGAAGGTATCCGCCATTATCGAAGAGCTGAATGCCCTGGGCGGAAAGCACGGCATCGGAATCGTCGACATTGTGGAAAACCGGGTTGTAGGCATGAAGTCCCACGGTATTTACGAAACCCCCGGCGGCACCATTCTGGTTGAAGCTTACCAGCAGCTGGAAGAACTGGTGATGGACCGCGCCACTATGGAAGTCAAAAAAGACCTGGGCAACAAGCTGGCCCAGGTGGTCTATGAAGGAAAATGGTTCACCCCTCTGCGGGAAGCGATTCAGGCATTCGTTTCTTCTACCGCGCAGGATATGACCGGTACCGTGAAATTCCGTCTGTACAAAGGCAATATCATCAAAGCCGGCACCACTTCGCCGAATTCCCTGTACAGCGAGTCCCTGGCTTCTTTCACCACCGGCGATCTGTACGACCACCACGATGCGGATGGTTTCATCAACCTCTTCGGACTTCCTCTGAAGGTCCGCGCCATGAATAAAATGCGTGCCAAGGAAAAAGAGTCCAGCAAATAATGGCAGATGAAAAGAATCATCGGAGAGAAGAACTGTCTGTCTCCGAAATGCTCCGAATATTGAGTCATCAGTAAATAAGAACAGGCCCCTGTACACAGGGGCCTGTTCTTATTTACTCACAGAGCCTTCAAAAGCGCCGCCGGTGTTCCTGCCGCGGCGCACAGTGAGAAACACCTTCCTCTGCGCGCCTGCAATCCGCCCCGCTATCTTTTCCAGGTTGTCGGGTGGAACAGGAGTACCATCGGCAGGATCTCCAGTCGTCCGGCCAGCATGTCAAACATCAGAACGATTTTTGAAAAAAGGCCGAAGTCCGCAAAATTCGCCGTCGGCCCCACCTGTTCCAGACCGGGTCCGATATTATTGATCGTCGCCGCCACTGCCGTGAAATTCGTGGTAAAGCTGAAGCCGTCCAGGCTCACAAACAATACAGAAAACGCGAAGATCAGCAGATAGGAAATGAGGAATACATTGGCCATGCGGATTGTATTCAGTTCTACTCCTTTTCCTTCCATTTTGATCACTTTCACGGTCCTGGGATGGATCTGCTGACGCAGCCCTCTCTTCATCTGGCGAAGGTAGAGCAGCAGCCGGGATACCTTGATTCCGCCGCCGGTGCTGCCCGCACAGGCACCAATGAACATAATGCCGACCAGGATCGTTTTGGCAAAGGAAGGCCAAATGTCAAAATCTGCTGTCGCAAAGCCCGTAGTTGTCATAATCGAAGAAACCTGGAAAGCCGCCTGCTGCAGGCTGGTCGAAAATCCGGGACCTTTCGAAAAGACAAGATTCAGCGTAATGGCTGCCACTGCCAGTACGTAGATCGCGAGATACACCCGTACCTCTTCCATCTTCAGCGCGTCCTTCCATTTTTTCTGCAGCAGAAGGTAGTAAAAAGTGAAGTTTACGCCGAAGAGCAGCATGAATACCGTAATGACATTCTGCAGGAATGTTGAATATCCCGCAATACTGTCTCCTCTCACGCCGAAGCCGCCGGTGCCGGCAGTACCGAAAGCAGTACAGACCGCGTCAAACAGAGGCATGTGCCCCAGCAGCAGGATTCCGATCATCACGACCGTCATCACGAAATAAATCAGGTAAAGAATGGATGCTGTACGCTGTACTTTGGGGACCAGTTTTCCCACGGTCGGCCCCGGGCTCTCTGCTTTCATGAGGTTCATAGTGGAACCGCCGCTCATCGGCAGCACAGCCAGGACAAATACCAGAACGCCCATGCCTCCGATCCAGTGCGTAAAGCTTCTCCAGATCAGGTTTGCATGGGACAAAGCTTCCACGTCCCGCAGAATGCTGGATCCGGTCGTGGTAAAGCCGGAAATGACTTCGAACAAGGCGTCAGGATAATACGGGATGTCACCGGTAATGCGAAGAGGCAGAGCTCCGATGAGACTCATCAGAAGCCAGGACAGAGCCACCGCAGCAAAACCTTCCCTGGCATAAAAAGTCCGGTTTGTAGGTTTCCTGTATTTCATCAGAAAACCCGTCAGAGCACTGACCGCCCCGGTCAGCAGATATACGACGGCATGACCCGTTTCTCCATACAGCAAGCCTGTAACAACCGGAAGTGCCATAAAAGCGCCTTCCAGCATAATGACCCATCCCAGGATCAGCACAATCATCGATATATTCATATTCCGCCTGTCTCGTTTATACCGGATGAATTAAGAAGTCCCTGATATCCGTCAGGTTCTTATGTACCGTCACCACAATCACGATATCCCCTTTTTCCATGGTATCCCGGCCGCCGGGCGTAATAATCTGTTTTCCCCGCACGATGCAGCACAGCAGAAGCCCGCTTTTCATCGGAAGGTCTGCCAGTGGAATACCCAGCATTCCGGAATCCTCCGTGATATGGAATTCCAGAGCTTCTACCTGTCCTTCTGCCAGTCTGTATACTGCCTTCAGAGTACTGCCCGCCTTATTTTCATATTGCTGGGAACGCACGTACTGGCTGATATACTCCGCAGTGATCGCTTTGGGAGATACCAGACTGCCTACCGGCAGCGACACCGAGATCTCATTCAGATCCAGATGGCTG
>CACZQT010000040.1 GCA_902783295.1 uncultured Lachnospiraceae bacterium | reverse complement strand
TATTATCCGGAGTAAAAACAATCTCCTCTACTTCCGGCATGATAAAGGCAAAACGGCGGCCGCCCAGATCTTCCGTAATTTTCACATACGTTGCCGGACAGTCTCTCATCGCTCCGAACGTTTCTTCAAAGCTTATTCCCGACTCATGAACGAAAAGTACGTCGCCCACTGAAAGAGTCTTATCTCCAAAATATGTAAAGATCCCGGAGCGTTCATTCCGGACGGCGTCAATATCACCGTATTCATTGGCAGAAATGTGGACCAGGCCTCCGCTATTCAGGTCAATGCCCTCCACTTCGTCTGCCGTAATGTCGATCACATGTGAGCCCAGGCGCATATGATTATAGTTTTCCTGCGCAATCACAATGTTATAGTAAACGACTTCAGGCGCAGTAATCTCTCCGTCTTTGAAAAAACGAAGGTCTTTCGTACTCATGATCTGCACCTGATAAGTCATGCCTGCTCTCCAGGATCCTTCTGAAGGCATCACACGATACAGGACAGGATAGCTTTCCTCATCTCCATTTTCCAGATATTCACGGATCAGTTCCTGTGCATCTCCGGATACGGCTCCGCTGTCATCCTGAGACATTTCCTGCATAACCCGAAGAGCTTCTTCCGCAGACATATCTCCATCGAAGCCCAGCTTTTCCAGAATATCCCGAATTACGGCTGCTTCCAGTTCTTCCAGTTCCTCCGGAGCATAATACCCCGTAAGGTAACGGATCTGGCCTTCCGATAGGCCTGCTTTTTGCAGACTGCCTGCCAGAGGCATCTGTTCTTCCGTCAGCGCTTCCAGGAAACCTGAACCGTCCGGCTTTTCCCATCTCGGTGTTTTATCCACCGCTTCAGTTTCCGCTTCATCCGCTGGTACGGTTTCTTCCTGTTCTTCGGATGCTTCCTCCTCCGGATAGTCTTCCCAGTCATCCAGGGCTTCCAGCTCAGCCCATACATCCTGCTCAGCGTCCTCCGGTTCACCCTGAAGATATTTATCCAGAATTTCCTGAACCTGCTGACGCTGATTCTCCGTTGAGAAGAGGATGCGAAGATCAGGCGCCTGGGGAACCAGAGTATATTCCATTTCTTCTTCCAGAGAGCCGGAATCCCTCACAGCCAGATCTGCGCGGATTTCCTCCTCCGGCATATTATTATAGACAGCCAGCAGCAGAGCATAATCTGCTTCCGCATCCTGTACAGCCACATAATCCAGTGTGATATTGCCCTCGTCTTCTTCCGCTGATCCAAAGCGGGGATAAAGTGTCATATTCCGGTCAACAACATCCTCTGAACTGACTTTCAGTGTCAGATCCTTATCGTAATACCAGCCCAGAAATACATACCCAAGCAGGGCAGGCGCAGGAATTGAACTGATAAGAGTCCCTTCCCGCAGCATCATATTCTCCGGAAGGTCAATCATCATACGATTTCTCAGAGCTTCCTGATTTTCTGCCGGTTCATCACCGGTTTTTTCTTCTGATTCTGCCTGAGCCTCTTCTTCCTGAAGTGCCTTCTGGACATCTTCCGCCCATTCAAAACCTTCGGGCATTTCAAATTTCACCTCAAAAAAGGTGCTGCTGAGCCCGGAAGTATCCTGTTGAGTGAAGATTCCGGAATCTGTGTTTTCTACAGTATTTTCTACAGTATTTCCGACACTCTCTGCGCTCTGTCCTCCGGATGTTTCCGCTGTGAATGCCTGTTCCGAAACGGAAGAAAGCACCATCACCATCGAAAGCAGAAGTGCTATAAATCTCCTTCCTTTCTTCATAACAGAAAATCTCCTTTCATTTTTACTTCCAGTCAGCTTGAAATTCGAGGTTTGCATCTATGGGGGTATAGTTATGGGATTGTACTTCAGCCGCCCTCACGTATCATACGCTCTGCTTCCCGGATCGGTACTGCGAAATTCAGGTTCTGGGACTCATCGTAACTCCCCATGATAATGCCGATCACTTCGCCCTTGTCATTCAGCAGCGGCCCGCCGCTGTTTCCGGGTGAAACCGGCGCCGAAAAAACCAGCCACTGTACAACTCCGTCCGACCAATGTCCACATACATTGCCTAATGTCACCAGGTTCATAATGCCTCTTGAACTTCCGATCGCCGCCAGCTTTTCTCCGCGCAGGGGACTCTCTTCGGCCACAGGAAGCGGAATCAGTCCACTGTTTTCCGGAAGCTGAAAAATGACTGTATCTGCATCTTTATCCCGGTACAGAATGTCTTCAGGAGTCAGCCTGATTTCTGTTCCTTTTTCACTTACTGCTCTTACATGATCCATATCAGAAAGTACATGATTACAGGTAATCAGAATTCTGTCGGAAAAGGCTACGAAAGCACTTCCGCCGGCAATGCGGTTATTTGTCCGGTCAAATATAATCAGTTCCAGGACAGATTCGGCAGCCGCCTTCTCAATTGCTTCCGGAGACTCCGTAAAAGAAGCAGAAAACATCTTATCATAATAAGGGGCTGACATTACAGATTGCTGTATTTTAACGTCCGGTTTTCCGATGGGGAGCAACAGACTGCTTACAATTCTGAACAGAATGATACCAAAGACAATTCCGGGGTTCATCTCTAATCTCCTGCTTCTGATAAAACACATGGTACAGTCGCGGTGGATACCAGTTATCACTTCTTCTTGCTGTTTGTTTTCCGTGACAGTTACTGGCAATTATCTATTGTACAAGATTATTTCACAATAATAAAGAGGATTTTTTGAAAAAAACATCAAAATAGAACAAAAAAACCGAGGAAGATCCCTTTTACAATAAAAAAAGAGCAGCACGGAATTCGTGCTGCTCCTGAATGTTTTTATCTGAAATTACATGCAGGCAATCCTGCTGTTATCTCAATCAGTCATCCCACTCGTAATCCTTGATCT
The DNA here is from genome assembly GCA_902783295.1 of uncultured Lachnospiraceae bacterium. Classification (GTDB taxonomy): domain Bacteria; phylum Bacillota; class Clostridia; order Lachnospirales; family Lachnospiraceae; genus UBA3305. Next base: position 419 of record CACZQT010000040.1, on the reverse strand, counting down.
GACGAACGACGTCGATGATGGTGCCGTCGCGGGATTCGATAACGCCAACGACTCTGTCGCCGAACTTTACGGGGTCGGGCTTGCCAACGATTGCATAAGCCTTGTCACGCAGTTCTTCGATGGTGCAGATCGGCAGCTTGGTGCCCTTCATGCACTCGATCAGATCCTGGCGGCGAGGGTTAATGGCAATACCGTAGTCGGTGATAACAACGTCAACAGTCTCACCAGGTGTGGTGATGGCGGTGCATTCGTCGCAGATAGCGGGGATACGGCCCTGCAGCAGCGGAGCGATCACGATGGTGCACTTCGCGCCGGCAGCGGTATCCGGATGCCCGCCCTGGGCACCGGTAACCATACCGTCAGAACCAACAACCACGTTGCAGTTGAAGTTTACGTCTACTTCCAGGGATGCAAGAATG
>CACZQT010000039.1 GCA_902783295.1 uncultured Lachnospiraceae bacterium | reverse complement strand
TTTCTGAATTCGAAAAGGCGTAAAGCGGGAAAGGGGAATACTATGAAAAAGCAAAACCGTATGTGGATGCTTCTGGTTCTTTTGACAGTTCTTCTGTGCAGTACTGTACCTGTGCTGGCTGCGAAGAAGGTAAGCAGTGTTCAGCTGAACAAAAAGAAGCTTACCCTGTACGCAGGGGAAAGTACTCAGCTGAAAGTGACGGTCAAACCGACAGGCGCCAGCAAGAAGGTGACGTGGAAGAGCTCGAAACCGACGGTGGCTACCGTTTCTTCCAAAGGGAAGATTAAGGCCAAAAAAGCCGGGAAAACCGTTATCACTGTAACTTCTAAGCAGAATAAAAAAGTCAGTGCGAAGTGCACTGTCACAGTCAAAAAACTGGTAAAGCTCACGAAAATCACCCTCAGCGAAACAGAACTGAAAATGTCCGCGGGAGACAAGAAAACGCTTACTGCCGTGCTGACACCGAAAAAGCCCACCTATAAAGATATTGTCTGGGCCAGCTCGGATGAAAAGGTGGCGGCGGTCTCTGCAGCCGGCGAGGTGACAGCCGCTGCGGCCGGAACAGCCGTTATTACCTGCACTTCTGTGAAATATCCGAAAATTTCCGCTTCCTGCACTGTAACCGTCCAGCCTGAACTGACAGACAGGGATGAACTGGATGATGCGGAAACCATTCTGGCGCTGACCGTTGAGCCTGTTTACCTGCGCCGGCAGAGGAAAAACGTCACTGTGGACCGGGATTCAGCCGGCAGGAAGATCTGGGAAATAGAACTGACAGAGAACCATACGGTGAAATATGTGCATGCATACCAGCCGGGCGGCTATAATATCATAGCGTCTACTTTCTGCAAATTCACTGCCAGTCCCTACCTTACGCTCTCTTCGGCAGCGGGCGATCCTCAGGGCATATGGGACGCCCTGCAGAACGGGACGTATGATTTCGCAAAGAATCCTTCAGGGGTGCTGATGAGCTGGAATTCGCTCAATCCGGACATGTCCAAAGATGTTATGGAAAAAATCCTGAACCAGAAACTGAGCGAGGAGGTTTATGAGGAACTGAAGGGCAAGGTCAGCGGGCGTTCAGCGACGACGGAAAGCACCGTCATCCTGTACGGCAGGGACGGAGACGGTACGCTGACTGCAAAATACGCAGGATATGTGAGGTTTGTGGATAACATTGCAGAAACGGAGTTGTTTTACAATGTCATCGGCGTCAATCCGGCGAATGACGAGGATTACGGAAAGCATATTTTTGATAATGTGAGATTCAGATAAAGCTGTGGATTTGTACTTCTATCGTTTCATCAGCTTTTCTGCTTCCCCGGACGGAAGAGAGTTCTCTTTTCCCAGCAGGCGTGCCAGCAGGGTGATTTTGGCCAGTTTCTCCACGGCTTCTGCACGGGAAAAGGCTTCTTCCAGATCCTTCCCGGCGGCTGTCAGGCCGTGGTTGGCCAGCAGTACCACGTTCTTCTTTTCTTGCAGGAAGTACTGCTCGAATTCGGCGAAAACCTCGTCTGACCCGGGGGTGCCGTAGCGGCAGCAGGGGATCTCCCCGCCGTAGAACATGTAGAGTTCCGCCATTTCGCAGCGCAGCGGCTGCCCGGCCAGGGCAAAAGCGGAAGCAAAAGCGCTGTGGTCATGTACGACAGCGCCGATATCCGGCCGGAGACGGTAAATCTCCAGGTGCATCTTATATTCGGAAGAGGCCCGGAAACCGTTGTCGGAAAGAAGGTTTCCCTCCGGATCCATCTCCACGATCATCTCCGGAGTCATGGTTTCCTTGTTCTGCTGGGAAGGGGTCATGAGGATGACCTCCCCGTCCCGGACGGAAAGGTTGCCTTCGTACATATTGATGGTTCCCTGGAAGTAGAGTTTCTGAAAAACACGTACCAGTTCTGCTTTCAGGGTTTCACGCCTGTCGTTCATAGAAATACCTCCGTCTGTTTTCAGCATTGGTTCTTCAGAGCAGCGGGGCAGGTAATGAGAGCAGGTCCTGCGGCCTGGTTCTGGACAAGGGGACAGTCCCTCTGTTCCGGTGAGACAGAGGGACTGTCCCCTTGTCTGCTCTTTGCCTGATAAAGAAGCGGCCCACAAAAAAGTGGGCCGCGGGAATATTTCATTTCAGAATTCAGAACGGCAGCAGTCTTGCCTTGTGCAGTGCGGTTCCGATGGCGCCGCTGATGACCGTGGAGGCGATCATTTCCACGACAGCGTTGATGCCTACAAAGGTGCAGATGAAGAGAATCACGTTCTTTCCGCCCATCAGGTTCTGCACATACTCTGTGTTCCCGAAGAGCAGTACAAGAGCGCTCATAAAGAAGGCGGTATTCAGGAAGGCCGAGAAGAAACCGGCGATGAAACTGGAAACGGACGGACCGAATTTCGTCTTGCAGAAATTGTAGATAAGGCCTACCAGGAAACCGTCCAGCAGACGGGGTACAAAACGCTGGACGAAAGCCAGGAAGGGGTTAATGCTTACAAGAATTGCGCCCATGCCGCTGGGAACACCTATGCCGAAGCACTGCAGGAAGCTGAGCATCCCGAAAACGGCACCCATGGCTGCGCCTCCGGCCGGTCCCATGGAGATGGCCGCGATGGCGATGGGGATAATGTTGAGCGTAATGACCAGCGGCCCAATGGGTACGGAACCGATCGGCGTAAAGGAAAATAGAATAATTATCGCCGTCAGAAGTCCCATCAGCACGAACCGGCGGGTATTGAATTTCTTCCCGCCGCGGGAACCGGAATTGTTGGTAGCCTGTACGTTTTTCATATTCAGTTGTCCTCCTTGTTGTTATCATTCCCCGCAGGGATACAATACAACGACGGGTTGCCGGCAGACTGTTTGCCTGCCGAGGAAATAATATCATTTTTCGCCGCTGTTTTCAATTGGATTTTATGTGGAATGGCCCCCGGAATCGGCGTTTTCCATAGAATAGGTTATTGACATTTATTTTTGCTTGTGAGAAAATAGCAAAAGTGTTTTTTTCTCTTATAGAAGGGAAAACGAAAGCTGGAGGGCAACATGAAGAAAAAGTCTAGTATCATCAAACTGGTCATCATCGGCCTGGTGTTCCTGCTGGGCGGCTACACGGTCCTGTTCGGACTGGGCGGCTACGGCAGCGCGAAGAACATCATTCTGGGTCTGGATGTCCGCGGCGGCGTGAGCATCACCTATGAAGTGGCAGATGAGACCTTCTCTCAGGAGGATTTCTCCGACACCAAGCGGAAACTGGAAGACCGCGCGAATGCGCTGAGTACGGAAGCGGAAGTTTACGTAGAAGGTGACCGCCGTATCGTAGTCAATATCCCCGGTGAAACGGATGCGGATCAGACGCTGGAGCGTCTGGGCCAGCCCGGTGCCATCGAATTCTATACGATCGACAA
>CACZQT010000038.1 GCA_902783295.1 uncultured Lachnospiraceae bacterium | reverse complement strand
ACGCAGAATGAAAGAGATATCCGCCAGGAACGTATCGAACGTGCGCAGAATGAAAGAATTGCCCGCAGAGAACGCCGGAACGAAATGCGTATGGAAAGTATGGATGAACGAACGAAAGGAAGCAGCCTGCCGGAAGAGAATTCTCCCGGGATGGAAAAAAATGCCCGTAAAGAACGGGCCGGCAGAGCTTCCCGACCGGTGAGGGCACCTCATATCTCCGGAAAAGAAGCGGCAGATGCTCATGAACCGGCTTCGCAGAATGAAAAAAGCGCTCCTTTTGCCCGGAAAAACGGAAGTGTACGACAGGAGAGGCCTTCCCGTACGGAACATTTCGAGAAAACGGAAAGAACCGGCCGGCGCAGTTATCGTCCTTTCCGGAACCGTGGGCAGAAGCAGTCCGGCGGCGGAAAAACGGAAGGCTGATTCTTTGCTTCTCTGCCGGCAGGGAAGGATAGATGAAATGATGCGAAAGGGGAAGCTGCGTCCGGAGGAAGGATGATAGGGATGGAACAGAAGGTGATTCTGCGGCCGGGAGAGAGAATCGACCAGCTGGAGAGAAGAGGATACAGAATTATTCAGAACCCGGATACCTTCTGTTTTGGAATGGACGCTGTGCTGCTGTCCGCTTTTACCAGGGTTTTTCCGGGAGAAACAGCAGTGGATCTTGGAACGGGCACGGGCGTAATTCCTATCCTGATGGAAGCACGAAGCCAGGAAGGGTCTTATACAGCCCTGGAAATTCAGCCGGATATGGCGGAAATGGCATCCCGGAGTGTACAGCTGAACGGTCTGGAGAATAAGATTTCCGTACTGTGTGAGGATCTCTGCCGGGCGTCAGCCATACTGGGAAAAGCCCGCTTCGATATCGTAACTTCTAATCCTCCATATATGAAAACCGGGCAGGGAATGGCCAGTCCGGAACCGTCCAGAGCGCTTGCCCGGCATGAAATCGCCTGTAAACTGGAGGATGTGGTGCGGGAAGCCTCTGCGCTTCTGAAAACCGGCGGCAGGTTTTACCTGGTCCACAGACCGGGCAGACTGGCGGAAGTTTTTGAGATGCTTCACCGATATCATCTGGAACCGAAACGTCTTCGCATGGTTCACCCTTACGCGGAGGAAGAGGCCAATCTGGTTCTTCTGGAAAGCGTGCGCGGCGGGAACGGATGGATGAAAGTGGAAGCACCGCTGGTGATCTATAAGAGTCAGGGCGTTTATACAGAAGAGATCTGGAAAATATACCGGGAATAAAGGACTGGATCAGAAAGGAAGCGCATGAACGGGCGATTATATCTCTGTGCAACACCTATTGGAAACCTGGAGGATATTACCCTCCGGGTTTTACGTACTTTAAAGGAAGTGGACCTGATTGCGGCAGAAGATACCCGTCACAGCAGGGCACTTCTGGCGCACTTTGATATTCATACACCGATGACCAGCTATCATGAGCACAATAAATACGAAAAGGCAGAGCAGCTGATCCGGAAGATGCAGGATGGAACGCAGATTGCGCTGATTACAGATGCGGGAACTCCGGCGATTTCCGATCCGGGAGAAGTCCTGGCTGCCGCCTGTTATGAAGCGGGAATTCCGGTAACGTCCCTGCCCGGTCCCTGCGCCTGCATTACCGGTCTGACCATGTCAGGTCTTCCGGCCAGGCGCTTTGCTTTTGAAGCTTTTCTGCCGCCGGATAAAAAAGAAAGACGGAGAATCCTGGAGGAGCTGAAGAAGGAAACCCGTACTATTGTACTGTATGAGGCGCCGCACCATCTGGCGGATACTCTGCAGGAGCTGTATGAGTCGCTGGGAGACCGTAGGATGGCGCTTTGCCGGGAACTGACCAAAAAGTACGAAGAAGGGATCCGCATGACTCTCCGGGAAGCGGCGGATTATTACCAGAAGGAAGAACCGCGGGGAGAATTTGTTCTGGTAATTGAAGGGCAGAATGTAAAGGAAGCGGAAGAAGAGAAACAGGCCGCTTTTGCGGAGCAGCCTCTGCGGGAGCATCTTCAGACCTATCTGGATCAGGGACTGGACCGGAAGGAAGCCATGCGCTGTGTGGCAAAAGACCGCGGCTGTTCACGGAGAGAGATTTATCAGGCGCTGCTTTCGGAAGAAGAGGAATAAAACAGCAGATCCAATACGAAAAGGACTGTGTTGCTTTCCTCATACTTGTTCAGCCGGTATCTTCATGGAAGGCAAAATAACGGAGACTGCAGAATATGACTGAAACTACTTTATGCTATCTGGAAAAAGACGGCTGTTATCTGATGCTGTACCGGAATAAAAAGGAAAACGATCTGAATGAAGGAAAATGGATCGGTGTAGGCGGCAAGATTGAAGGCCGGGAAACGCCGGAAGAAGGGGCCCGCCGTGAAATCCTGGAGGAAACAGGACTTTATGCCAGAGAACTGAAGCTGCGTGCTGTCATCACCTTCCTTTCAGACCGCTGGAACGATGAAAGGATGTATCTTTTTACCTCCTCCGATTTTGAAGGTACTCTGAAGGAATGTGACGAAGGGGAGCTGCTCTGGGTTCCGGTGGAAAAGGTTCTGTCTCTGCCATCCTGGGAAGGCGACCGGCTGTTTCTGGACAGAATTAAAAATCCAGAGCAGGAGTATTTTTCCCTGTCTCTGGATTATATGGGCGATGTATTGCAGCATGCGGTGCTGTGGGAAAACGGAAGAGAAACCGTATTAAAATAGAAGAGACAGAGGAAAACCGGAAAAATCTGTGAAGAAACCCGGTTCCATCCGCCCGGCCATAAAAAGGGGATCGCCCATGGGAACGGGGGATCCATGGGCGATGAGCATAATGCTTATCATTCGAGGAATGATATATATACTATAAAGAAAAAATGTGAATAAAATGTTACTAAAATGAAAATAAACATGTAATAATATGAGGCAGAATTCCAGTGGATTCAGGAATCACAGGATCCGGTTAAGAATATAGTTCAGCTTTCATGCATGTTTGCGAGGCACATTTTGACGGGATGCGCATGTGAACGGAACAGAGGATATCCGGAGGCGCGGTTTCCGTGCTGCCGCATGCTCTGCGCAGGAATCATAAACGATTCCTGAAAAAGTTTTTCTTGTAAAATACAGTGGATTTCGATTATAATGATTCTGTGTGCCCGGCTGAGGGCCGTTATGTGGTAATCCGCTCATAAGGAGGGAAGTTCAGCTATGTTTTCCATGGATATTGGAGTCGACCTGGGAACAGCCAGCGTTTTAGTATATATCAAAGGCCGGGGCGTGGTTCTGAAAGAGCCGTCGGTGGTGGCTTATGACCGGGATACCAATGAGATCCGTGAAATCGGGGAAGAAGCCCGGAAAATGATCGGAAGAACACCCGGAAATATTGTCGCTATCCGTCCGCTGAGGCAGGGTGTAATCTCGGATTACGATATCACGGAAAAGATGCTTAAATATTTCCTCCGCAAGGCCATGGGCAAAAAAACCCTCCGTAAGCCGAGAATCAGTGTCTGCATTCCCAGCGGAGCTACCGAGGTGGAAAAGAAAGCCGTAGAGGATGCCACTTATCAGGCGGGAGCCAGAGAAGTTTCCATTATAGAGGAACCGATTGCGGCAGCGATCGGCGCCGGCATTGACATCACCAAGGCCTGCGGGAATATGATCGTGGATATCGGCGGCGGTACGTCGGATATTGCAGTTATCTCTCTGGGCGGCACAGTGGTCAGCAAATCCGTGAAGGTGGCCGGCGACAACTTTGATGATGCCATCGTGAAGTATGTGCGCAAGAAGCATAATCTGCTGATCGGTGAGCGCACGGCGGAAGAGATTAAAATCAGCATCGGCTGCGCTTATCCGCGTCCGGAAATGATCACCATGGACGTGCGCGGCAGAAATCTGGTAACCGGCCTTCCGAAAACCATGACGATTACCTCTGATGAGGTGCTGGATGCTCTCACGGAACCGGCCATGCAGATTGTGGATGCGGTACTGAATGTGCTGGAAAGCACGCCTCCGGAACTTGCGGCGGATATTTATGAGCGCGGTATTGTTATGACCGGCGGCGGCAGCCTGCTGAACGGCCTGGACGAGCTGATTGAGGAGAAGACCGGCATCAATACAGTGATTGCGGATGATCCCATGCGGGTGGTGGCCATCGGCACCGGCAAGTTCATAGAATATATCCATTCCAACCGGAATTTCGGAGAGGACTGACCAGGACAGAAGGGTAGCAAATGCCGACAGTCAAGGGATATGTAGATCATATTATCTACAGAAATACAGAAAACGGATATACCGTTATGGAAGTGAAGAGCGGCCAGAAAAAAATGACTCTGGTCGGCTTCCTTCCTGCGGTTCAGGAAGGAGAACCCCTCGAAGCCGAGGGGTCTTTTGTTACACATCCCCTGTATGGGGAACAGCTCCAGGTGGAAAATTACCGTGTTACGGAGCCGGAAGATATTCTTTCTGTGGAGAGATATCTGGGATCCGGGGCGATTAAGGGGATTGGTCCTTCCCTGGCTGCCAGGATCGTTAAAAAATTCAAGATGGATACCCTGCGGATTATGGACCAGGAGCCGGAACGGCTGGCGGAAGTGAAGGGCATCAGCCTGAACGGCGCCCGTCAGATCGCGGCCCAGGTCGCGGAAAAACGGGATCTGCGGGAGGCTATGATTTATCTCCAGAAATTCGGAATAACCCTGAGCCTGGCGATCAAAATCTACGAACATTTCGGGAATAAAATATATTCCATTATGGAAACGAACCCTTACCGGGTGGCGGACGAGCTTCCGGGCGTGGGTTTCAAGATCGCGGATGATATTGCGCAGAAGGCAGGAATTGCTGTGGATTCTGAGTTCCGGATCCGGAGCGGCCTGTATTATACCCTGATGAGGGCGAATACGGCAGGACATATTTACCTGCCGGCGGAAAGCCTGAAACGAAACGCGGCCGAGCTGCTGGGCGTGCCGGTCGGCAGCCTGGATCAGGCGATCATGGACCTGGTACTGGACGGCAGGCTGGTTATCAAAAAAGAAGGCCCGGAGGAGGATCCCTTCCCTGTACCGGCGGGAGACGATCCGGAGGGAGATACGGAATGGGGGGAACTCTCCATTCCGGAGCCCAGCCTGGCAGAGGATCTGGTTTATACCTCTACGTATTATTATATGGAACTGAATACCGCCCGCATGCTGACGGATCTTTCCGGAGAGATTCCTTCGGACGCGGCTTCCCGAGATGCCCTGCTGCGAAGAATTGAGCAGGAGCAGCGTCTGGAACTGGATCCCCTGCAGCGGGAAGCGGTGGAAACGGTGATCGGAAACGGACTTACCATAATCACCGGCGGACCCGGAACCGGAAAGACGACGATTATCCGGACCATTCTGCGGTATTTCCGGCAGATGGATGCGGAAATTCTCCTGGCAGCGCCGACTGGCCGGGCGGCCAAGCGGATGAAGGAAGCCACCGGTACAGAGGCAAGGACCATTCACCGGCTGCTGGAATGGGGCGGCATACCGGATGATGAAACGCCGCATCAGGATGTGAGCTATAAATTCGAGCGGAACGAATCCAACCCTCTGGAAGCGGATGTGGTCATCATCGATGAAATGTCCATGGTGGATATCCACCTGATGTACGCTCTGTGCAAAGCCATTGTTCCGGGCACAAGGCTGGTACTGGTAGGGGATGCCAATCAGCTGCCTTCTGTCGGGCCCGGCAATGTGCTCCGGGACATTATTCACTCCGGCTGCTTCCCGGTGGTGGAGCTGACCCGTATTTTCCGGCAGGAGGAAGCCAGTGATATTGTAATCAACGCCCATCGCATTCATGCAGGGGCTGTGATCGACTCCGGAAAGAGGAGCCGGGATTTTCTTTTTATCAAACGTTATGAAGCGCAGGCCATTCTGGGGGCGGTGGTTTCCCTGGTCCGGGACAAACTGCCCGGCTACGTGGGATCCGATCCATTCGACATTCAGGTGCTGACTCCTATGCGGAAAGGGGTTCTGGGCGTAGAAAACCTGAATAAAATCCTGCAGGCAGCGCTGAATCCTCCTTCTTCTGAGAAAAAAGAAAAAGAATTCCCCCAGGGCGTTTTCCGCGAGGGGGATAAGGTGATGCAGATCCGCAATAATTATCAGCTGGAATGGGAAATCCGGACGGGATATGGAATCCGCCTGGATTCCGGAACCGGTGTTTTTAACGGGGATATGGGAACGATTCAGGAAATCAACCTTTTTACGGAAGAATTCGTCGTGGAATTCGACGAAGGCCGCCGGGTGACCTATTCCTTTAAGCAGGCTGCGGAACTGGAACTGGCGTACGCCGTGACAGTGCATAAATCCCAGGGGAGCGAATATCCGGCTGTGGTCTTCCCGGTGCTGACCGGGCCGCAGATGCTGATGAGCCGGAACTTAAGTTATACCGCTGTGACGAGAGCCAGAACCTGTGTCTGTATTGTGGGACCGCCGGAATCCTTCCAGGCCATGGTGGATAATACGATGGAGCAGAAGAGATATTCCAGCCTGGATCTTCGGCTGAAAGAGCTGGCCGGACTGTGAAAGAGGGGACAAGACATGGGCAAGACATGGGGACAGTCCCCCATCTATTCTTCCTTCAGCTTTTTTCGCAGAGAATCTTATACCGTCTGAGTGGTTCTTCAAGGGAAGTGATATTCCCTGCGGCGCCGATCCCTTCTACTGCGCAGGAAGCCACGGCGCAGCCGAAACGGGCCGCCTCCAGAGGGGTGGAGAGATGGGACAGTCCCCAGAGAAAGCCGGCGGCGAAGCTGTCCCCGGCGCCGGTGGAATCCACGGCATTTTCTGTGGGGAAAGCGCTTACAGGGATGATTTCCCGACGGTTCAGTCCTGCCAGGCAGCCTTTTTTTCCCTGCTTCAGAATGACGCAGGAGGCGCCGTATTCCAGCATCCGGCAGACATTTTCCACGGGATCATCTTTCCCTGTCAGCAGGGCAAGTTCCGATTCATTCGGAAGGGCATAATCGATATAGGGCAGAAGAGGGGCGATATCCTGCAGGGTTTCTCCCTTTTTTGCTTT
>CACZQT010000037.1 GCA_902783295.1 uncultured Lachnospiraceae bacterium | reverse complement strand
TCAAAAAGAGTGCGCTGTAATTATTCAGTATACCCTAATTCCGTCTTTTTCACAACAGATTTCTTTTCTTGTACTGTTTCACCGTCTGATTTCTTTGCATATCCTGTTCCGCCACAGCTGCCACGGAGACCTTCGTACAAGCCTCCGGTGATACTGCCGTACAGGCGCTCCCCGTGCGGCGGCTTATGACTTTCCCGCGCGAAAAGACCGGAACAGACGGCGCGTGATCCGCTGCCATCCGTTCCGGCCTTTATCATCCTTTATTGCCTTTTACGTGCTGAAACCAAAATCCTCCGGCACCAGTCTTTCCTTTACCTGCTGCATTCTTATATCCAGTCTGGTACTTTCTTCCGCGCAGGCCTTCAGCTCATCTGTCAAATCCTTCACAGCCTCCGGAGGAAGGTTCTTTTTATAGCTCAGCTTGTGTTCGAGACTAGCCCAGAAATCCATGGCGATGGTCCGAAGCTGCACTTCGACGTACACCTCTTTCTTTCCAACCTCCGTATAAATCGGAGTCTGAACCACCAAATGCAGACTCCTGTACCCGCTGGGTTTCGGATTGCTGATATAGTCTTTTCTCTTGATCAGCTTCACGTCGTCCTGGGCCAGGAAGCATTCTTCTATTCTGTATATATCGTTGACAAAAGAACAGATGACCCGGACTCCTGCCACGTCAAACAGGTTTTCTTCCACGGATTCCAGCGTAAATGGCACACCCAGCCGTTCCAGCTTCCGTAATATGCTTTCAGGACGCTTTACCCTTGTCTTGATCGTTTCAATTGGATTCAATTCACCCTGTATGGAAAGCCTGTTGTTCAGAACCTTAAACTTAGTCTCCACTTCCAGAACCGCGCACTCATAATTCACCATCATGTTGTAGACCGGCTCAAAACTGGCATGAAATCTTTCCAGCAGCAGACCGATGTCGACATTTCCGGTTTCCATCGCGGCAGATTTATCCCGGTATCTGTCTGTCTTCAGCAGAGATTTATCACTATCCATTTCGCCCTCTCTCCGAATCAGCTGACCCTTTTGCCTGCCGACAGACAGGAGACATTCCGGTCAGGATCCCATCTTTTTTTTGTTATTGCTTTCCGTCCAAAGGGCTTCAGCAGGCTCTTTCCAGTTCCCTGCGTATTCATCGCAACGGCTGCAAAGCTGTTCCGCGTCTTCCGGCGCCTCCAGATCGGTGGAAGCCGCGCCGGTTTCTTGAATGATTTGCCGCAACAGCGCAGGGTTTTCCAGCATTGGACAGGGACGCAGATGGTTCTTGTTAAAAGGCTGTCCATCGTGATAAGCCATAAACAACGGAGAACGAAGCCCCTCCAGGAGCGTCTTCTCCCGGATGTTCGAGTCCGAATAATGAATAAAAACGCAAGGATCCATGTCTCCGTTCGCATTTATGTGCAGATACCTTCGTCCTCCTGCGACACAGCCTCCGACAAATTCGCCGTCATTCTGGAAATCCATGCCGAAAATGGCTTTTGTCGCGCGGTATTCCCGGATTTTATGATAAATATACGTCCTCTGTTCGGGCGTTGGCATCAGGGATGGCACCGCATCTCTTCCGACCGGCATATAGTGAAAATACCAGACAAAATAAGCTCCTGCCTCTATCAGGGAATCGTAAAACGCTTCATTGGTGACGCTGCCTATGTTGGCGCTTGTATAGCAGGCGGATATTCCAAACGGCAGCCTGTTCCTTTTCAGGATTTCCATGGCCTTCTGAACCTTCTGGAACACGCCTTTTCCGCGCCGGCTGTCCGTTGCTTCCTCAAAGCCCTCCAGGCTGATAGCCGGCACAAAATTCCTGACACGGAGCATTTCCTTTGCGAAATCCTCATCGATCAGCGTTCCATTGGTGAAAGAAAGGAAAATACAGTCGCTGTGCTTCTCGCACAGACGGATAAGATCTTTCTTCCTTACCAGAGGTTCTCCGCCGGTAAAGATATAAAAGTACACGCCCAGATTCTTTCCCTGCTCAATAATACTGTCGATTTCCTCATAGGACAGATTCAGTTTGCTGCCGTATTCTGCAGCCCAGCAGCCCGTACAATGGAGATTGCAGGCGCTTGTCGGATCCAGGAGGATCGCCCACGGAATGTTGCAGCCGTATTTCTCCCTGAGTTCGTCTTCTCTTCTCCACCCAATGAGCGTAGCATTCAGAAAAAAATTAGTAAAGATCGTCTGCAGCACATTTTTATCCACGTTTTCCAGCAGGCGGACGGTCATCTGATGCCAGTTAGACGCCGGATCTTCTACAAGAAACCTTCTGATCAGTTCCCGCTGCCCTTTAAAGCTGTCCCCGGCCACTCTGTCTGCCCAGTCCATTAGTTTGCCGAGATTCTTTTCCGGATCCTTTTCCAGATAATGAAGAGCCGTACTGATTCCTATTTCCCTGGCTTTATAAGATAGTGTATTCATCCTGGTCTCCTGTAAAGAAAGAGGCGAGCTTCATTCCGGCCATGGGCATTTTCTTCATGAATACCTCTCAGAAACTACTGAAGCCGCTGCTGTTAAGCCTGAAACTGTCTGAAGACATTATAGCCGTTCTTTCTCACGAATGGAATTTGCAGGTTGACAGATGTGTCATGACAAAAAAACGAAAGTGTAAATCTCTCACCCCGAAGAGAATACCACTTTCGCTTTTTCTCCAAAAAAATTCAAGACCCGCAGGCGGGTCTTGAAAAATCGGTCAGGAACGGTCTGTGCCCATTTCCATAACAAACAGGCGGTATAAACGGTCTGTCAGATCGTCCACATCGAATTCCTGGTTGTTCTTGATCCGTTCCAGAGCATAGCCGAGTAATCCATGCGAGAAAAAAGCCAGAAGAAACTGTATATCATCCCGTCCCAGATGACTCAAATCCGTATTTTTGGCGTCCAGAATCGTATGCATGGTATCGGTGACTTCTTTCGAAACATAAAGCTGAAACTCTCTGAATCGCGAAGAATTCTCTATTTTTCTGACAAGCCGTCTGTTATTCCAGATCGCTTCCAGAAACACCCGGATCGTTTCTTTTGTATTTTTTGCATGAATGCACTTCTCCGAAACATCATCCAGAATACCGTGCAGTATGTATTCCGCGACGTCCACGATATCCTTAAAATGATAGTAGAACGTCTGCCTGGACAATCCGCATTCACTGATCAGCATCTTGACCGTGATTTTGTCGATCGGCACACTTTCCAGGAGCTTCAGATACGTATCCGATATAAACTGTTTTTTATTTCCGGTGTCCATACCGCCGTTTCTCCGTTCGATAATGCTTGCCGTTCTCTGTCCTGTCGGCTCATCCGATTCAAAGCAAGCCCGCACTGTCTGTTTTCAGTTTTTTGCCTGGCTGTTTATGAAATTCACACCCCTGATTTTTATGACAAGCCACAGACCTTTCGGATATACTGTCCGGTGAAGGATTCGGGGATCTCCGCGACTTCCTCCGGCGTCCCGCATGCCACTACTGTTCCGCCTCCGTCGCCGCCTTCCGGTCCCATGTCAATAATATAATCCGCCGTCTTGATCACATCCAGGTTGTGTTCGATGACGACCACGGTATTGCCGCCTTCTGTCAGCCTCTGCAGGATATCCACCAGTTTGTGAACATCCGCGAAGTGCAGCCCTGTCGTCGGCTCATCCAGGATGTACAGGGTCTTTCCGGTACTCTTGCGGCAGAGCTCGGTGGCCAGTTTCACACGCTGTGCCTCCCCGCCGGAAAGCGTCGTGGAAGGCTGGCCCAGCTTGATATACGACAGCCCCACATAATGAAGCATCTCAATCCGGCTGCGGATTCTGGGCACGTTCGCGAAGAAGTCCAGAGCTTCCTCCACAGTCATCTCCAGAACATCATAGATATTCTTGCCCTTATACCTTACTTCCAGTGTTTCCCGGTTGTAGCGCTTGCCCCCGCAGACCTCGCAGGGTACATAGACGTCCGGCAGGAAATGCATCTCAATTTTCAGGATTCCGTCGCCCGCGCAGGCTTCACAGCGCCCGCCCTTTACGTTAAAGGAGAACCTGCCCTTGGTATAGCCCTGTGCTTTGGCATCCGATGTACCTGCGAACAGATCCCGGATCAGGTCAAATACTCCGGTATAGGTAGCCGGGTTCGAACGGGGCGTCCGTCCGATGGGCGACTGGTCTATATTGATGACCTTGTCCAGCTGCTCCATGCCTTCGATGACGCGGTGCCGCCCTGGAATAATACGGGCCCGGTTCAGCATTCTGGCTGCTGTCTTATATACAATCTCGTTCACCAGGGAAGATTTCCCGGAGCCGGATACG
>CACZQT010000036.1 GCA_902783295.1 uncultured Lachnospiraceae bacterium | reverse complement strand
GATCTTGCCGCCTCCACATATTCCGTTCCCCGGATAGACAGGATAGATGCCCTTGTCAGCCGGGCAAAAGTAGGTGTTGTGGAAATACCCACGGCAATCATGGCATTCATAATGCCGGTTCCCAGACTCGCGCAGATAGCGATAGCCAGAAGTTCCCGGGGAATGGCCAGCAGGACATCCATCAGACGCATGATGATTGTATCTGCAATTCCGCCATAATAGCCGGCAATCGCACCGAGAGTTGTCCCCAGAATCAGGGCTATGCCCACGGAGATGAATCCCAATTCCATAGAGGTACGGGAACCATATATAATACGGGAAAGAATATCCCGTCCCAGTTCATCCGTTCCCAGCCAGTGCTCCGCGCTCGGCGGCTGGAACTGGTTCATGATGTTCTGATCGTCATAGTAGTAAGGTGCCAGCTGTTTGGCAAAAAGAGCCATAAGAATGAGCAGGATCACCACGGTCATGCCTACAACGGCTTTTTTATTCCGCATCAGTCGGCGGAACACATCAGCCCACATCCCACTGCTGTTTCGCATCTTTTTCTTTGTCTTTGCCTGCATCTTACTGCTTCACCTCCCTCTTCAAACGCCTGGCTCTGCTGCCAAACTGCGCCTTGATCCGGGGATCAATAAATGCATACAAAATATCCGCTGCCAGATTGACAAGGCTGAACATAATGGACAGCACCAGTACGCCGCCCTGTACTACCGGGTAATCACGGATCTTGATCGCCTCTACCATGTATTTGCCAAGACCGGGAATGGAAAATACGGTTTCCGCCACCACCGCGCCGCCAAGCAGGGTTCCGATCTGCACGGCAACGATGGTGATGATCGGAATCAACGCATTTTTAAACGCATGGTGCCAGACTACTTTCAGCTCAGTCTGTCCTTTGGCCCTGGCCGTACGGATATAATCCTGCCGGATAATTTCCAGCATGGCAGACCGGGTCTGACGCATGGATCCTGCTGTAGCATGCAGGGCTACCGTCAGTACCGGCAGAATATAATTCTGCCAGTGCTTCCAGCCGGCGGCAGGCAGCCATTTCAGCTTCAGGGCAAACAGGAGAGACAGAAGGAGTCCCAGGAAGAAGTTCGGCATGGAGGACATGATCAGCGCCATGGTAGTGCTGAAATTGTCCATCCAGGAGTATTGCCTGATGGCAGCTATGACCCCCAATGGCGCGCTGAGAATCAACGTGACAATAGCGGACATCACCGCCAGCTGCATCGTGTTCTTGAAGCGGTTTTTGATTTCACCGATCACGCTCCGCCCGGTGGAGTAGGAATTGCCCATATCCCGCTTTACAATCAGGTTATAGAGATATCTTCCGTACTGAACCGGCAGGGGATCGTTGAATCCCATTTCTTCGTTCAGCTTATCATAGGCTTCCTGCGGCGCATTATCTCCCAGAATGATCCGCGCAGGATCGCCGGAAGTCGTGTGCAGCAGAATAAAGACGATGGTGATGACTCCCAGCAGTACCGGGATCATCAGCAGCAGTCTCCTCGCGATGTACCTGGCCATTCTCCGTTTTTCCTCCTTTCTTTATATCAGCTGCAGTCTCTTGAACTGTTCCTCCGGTGCTTCGCTTTCCCGCATCAGCCGGATCAGCAGTTCTTTCATACGTGCTTCCTCTTTTTCATCCTGCAGCGGATGTTCCTGCCCCGGGTCATTCTGCAGGTCATACAGCCAGCTGCTTCCATCCTGCGGCATGGAATTGGAGAAAACCTTTACCGGTGTCTTCAGCACGGACACTCCCCCTGTAAAGGAAAACGAAGGCCCGTATTCTGCTTTCTCCAGCTCCTCCCGGGAAAAGAATCCACGCATATGGGTTGGCATCAGTGTGTAGTTAAACAGAGGTTCATTCTTTTCTCCCCAGCCGCGGAAGTAGGTAAAACGTCCGTCATAACAGCAAACGTGAGCCCCGTGTATTCCGTAGAGAGCTGCCTCACGAACAGGCACATCTTCCGCAATCGTCCCTGCCAGATCGTGCCCCTGCATGGTTTTTGGCGCATCCAGTCCGAAGCAGCCAAGCACCGTCGGCGCCAGGTCTATAGTCTGCACCAGAGACTTCCGGCGCGCCGCGGCTGCGCGGCAGCGGGGATCCCAGATAAACAGCGGAATATTGGCCAGTTCGTTGAAGAAAGGCATCTTCCCCTTTCCAACCCAGCCATGTTCCCCGGTCAGGAATCCATGATCCGTATTCACGATCAGCAGGGTATCTTTCCACAGATCATATCGATCCATGGCATCCAGAATTCTTCCCAGATGTTCATCGCACATGCTGATCATGGCAGCATATTCCATCTGGATATGATTCAGCTCTTCTTCCGTATACAGATCTGTCTTTCCATACTCCGGCCAGTCCGCACAGGGTCCCCGGTATTTGTGCGGATACAGATCCTGATATTTCTTCGGTGCGTCAAAAGGTTCATGCGGATCATACATCTCGATCTGCAGATACCAGTTATCCGCCTCATGATTTTCAGAAAGGAAACGGATTCCCCGGTCCGCTGTTTCCCGGATTGACCCCTCTGGATTGTCCAAACGGTTCTGCCAGTGCTGGCGTATATGTTCTTTCCGTTCCGGATTCTTCTCCAGCCGCTCCTGCCCCAGGACTGCAGGAGTCTGATCCTTGCCAAGGATACATCGGTATACATCCGACTCCTGTCCCCGTACGGTTTCAAAAGAAGCAAACCGCTGCAGATAAGTAGCCCCGCCATCTTCCCAATAGTGGAAGTGATCCGTTACAATATGCGAGTGAATCCCGTTTTTTGCCAGGATCTCAGGCATGGATTCGTCAAATGGCTCTATCGGTCCCCAACTGCGGTGTAAAAAACCATAGCGCCCTGTGTGCATCTCCCGCCTGGCCGGCATGCAGGGCATGCTCCCGACAAAGCACTGGTCAAAAACAGCAGTCCGTTCCGCCAGCCGGAGAAAATTCGGCGCGTGCACCCAGTCACAGCCATAAGGAGGAAGCATGGAACGCTTCAAGGAATCAAACATGACCAGAACTGCTTTCATATCTTTTCTCCTCCTGCCCGGCCTGGATCAGAACACCAGAACCCGGGATTTTTCACTTCTGGAATCCAGCATCGCATCAATAACACCTCTCTGCGCAATGGCAATACCGCCGAAAGCCGGTCCGTCTTCCTTCAGTGAGGATATTTCTATTTTCAGGTCCTTCCTGTAATGTTCCAGTGCATGCTGCTGTACATACTGCTCGATCAGTGCCAGATGCCTGGGTTTCAGGAAGCGTTCTTCCCTTCCTCCGATCACAATCGTTTTGGGATGAAAAATATTGACAATATTTAAAACGCCCACAGAGAAATAACGCCACATATCATCTACCTGCTCCTGGACCAGGCTTCCGGCTCTTTCGCTTTCTCTGACCAGCTGCTCAAACCGTTCCGGCATATATTCTTTATCCGGAAAAGTAAGGTTGTACAGAGAACGGACAGAAGCATAGGCTTCCAGACAGCCGCGGTTGCCGCAGGTACAAAGCCGTCCGTTCTCCTGTATAATCGAGTGGGCAAAACTGGCAGAAACCGGCATAGGATCCATATCCGAGCCCTCGCCCGGGAAATACGCAACGCCCAGTCCCCAGGAACCCACTATAAACACACAGTCATCCGTCTGTTCCAGCGTTCCGAAAACCATCTCTCCCAGGCTGGCGGCAATGGCGGGACGCATCAGATAAATCGGAACGCCGAGCCTGGCTCGCTCCAGCGCCTGCTTCAGTGAAAAGCCCTTCCATCCGGGATCTGATGAGTTATACTCAATAACCCCTGTTTTCGGGTCCATCACACAGCTCTGGTCAATCCCGATGCCAAGCAGCCCGTGTTTCATATTCTGATACGTGTCCCGGATCCGGCAGATAATGCGTATGAGGGTTTCCACATAATCCGAAACAGACATTTTCCGTCCCTGCACTCCCTGTACTTCTTTGAAGCGCTCCAGAATCTTTCCGTTCAGGTTCGTCACCATAACCCCAATGTCCCCGGACTGGTCTTTATGAATGGAAGCCAGTACTCCTGCTTCCGTATCAATTTCCAGGTACTGTTTCGGCCGCCCCTTTCCCACGGAAATCTCTCCGATATCGCAGTTTCGTACCAGACCGCTTTTAACCAGCTGATCAGTACATGCAGTAATGGTGGATTTACTGAGCCTGCATAGTTTGGCCAGGTCGATTCTGGAAACCGGCTGTTCTCTGGCAATCGTAAGAAAAACGGCGCGGAAATTGACCCTTCGGATCAGACTGTTCACATCTCCCCGCAGAATCATTTCCCCGCCTCCTTTTCCTACAGCATCCCTGCCAGATGCAGGAGCCGCTCTCCGGCATAGTCAAAAAAGTCTTTATAAGCTTCGCAATAATAGTTTCCCCGGATCTCGCCCTGCCAGTCGCAGTCGCGCCGGCAGCCGCCCCGACAGAGAACTTCATAATGGCAGGCCCGGCAGGCTTCCCGGCCCTGCAGAGACGCAGCCCGGAATTCTCTGCCGGCTTCTACCAGCTCCGGAATGGTCATATCGCAGATATTTCCGAGTTTCCAGTCATCTGTCACATAGAAATCACAGGGATATACGCTTCCATCCGCTTCCACAACAAGCTGCGGAGTACACCCGCCCAACAGGCTGCAGCTTTCCGGGCGCTTCCCGCTCAGAATCTGGAGCAGATTGTCAAAATACCGTACGGAAACCTTCTTCCCGGCTTCCATGTCCCGATACCATTCGTCAAAGAGATTTTTCAAAAAAACAGCATAATCCTCCGGCCGCAAAGACCACGGAGCGCTTCCCCGCGCCTCATGAAAGCCATCCAGGCAGGGAATAAACTGCATATATTTCCAGCCTTTTCGGACGTACTCCCGGTAAATCCGCGTAATTCTGCGGGCCACCTGCCGGGTAACAACGGTCAGAATATTAAAGTCCACCCCATAAGCAGCCAGCAGCTTAGCCGACCGCTCTACTTCCTGATATGTTCCTTTCCCCTCTACGTCTACCCGGAAAGAGTCATGGATTTCACGGGAGCCATCTACCGACAGCCCGGTCAGGAAATGATTTTTCTTCAGAAAATCCGCCCATTTGTCCTCGATAAGCAAACCATTTGTCTGTATGGAATGATGCACATGGACAGAATTGCGATTCCATTGATTTTCCTGGTCAATCAGCCGCTCAAAGTAAGACAGACCGGCCAGCAAAGGCTCTCCGCCCTGGAAAACCAGATATGCCTGACCCTCTGCCTCTTCCATAAGCCGGCGAATCAGGGCTTCCCGGACAGAATCCTGCATGATTCCCCGCAGGGGTTCCGCCCGGTGTGACATTTCATCCGTATAAAAACAATACCGGCAGCGCATGCTGCAATGACCAGATGCCGGTTTTACCATGAGGGAGATATTTTTCATGCTTTCTCTCCTCGATTTCGGACAAACACATTTGTTTTAATTCGACCCCCGAATCAAATATAAAACAGATAAAGTTATTTGTCAATATTCATTTATTTTTTTGACAAATCTACGAAAGCAGAGAACGCAGGGCAACGGAAACAATCCTCTGGACTTTTTTGAATCCATAAAAAAGGGACTGTTTCACAGCCCCTTCTTAGTTTTAACTCTCTGATGCTATATACTGGCTCCTCTGGAAAAAGGGGCATTTATTCTGGATTACAGGGTAATCAGTTCATATTCCCGGCTTCCGAAGCCCAGTTCCGCCGCGGCTTCCACAGTGTGGACGCCGTGTCTGGACTCCACACGTTCGATGAAATGCGCCTGGCCGGGGTCATCCTTGGCGGCGTAGATCAGATCCAGGCAGGCCTGGTCGATGGCGACCGGATCGGTCGATGCCAGAATACCGATATCCTTCATGCAGGGGTCTTCCGCAACCGCGCAGCAGTCACAGTCCACGGACAGATTCTTCATGACATTGATATATACGATTTTGCCTTCAAAGTGCTTTGCGACCGAAGACGCCGCGTCCGCCATGGCTTCGCAGAAGCGATCCTGTTCTGCATGTTTCCCCCAGCATTCGATATTATCCGCAGAAGCTCCGCCGGAGTGAATGAGAGCCTTTCCGGCACTGGAGGCACAGCCGATGGAAAGCTGCTTCAAGGCGCCGCCGTAACCGCCCTGGGGATGTCCCTTGAAGTGTGCCAGGACCAGCATGGAATCATAATTCAGGATATTCTTGCCGACATAGTTTTTCTTCAGGACTTTTCCGTCCGGAATCTCAAAGACCACATCCGGTCCTTCTGCATCCATCAGATCCACATGGAAGTATTT
>CACZQT010000035.1 GCA_902783295.1 uncultured Lachnospiraceae bacterium | reverse complement strand
GTACTGATCCAAGTATCTTGTAATTTATGTTTTTATCACCTATAATGATCTTAACAGAACAAAAAGAGCCAGGGGAACGGCCCGCGGCTCTTAAGCAGGAGGAGACGATCATGGCAAACTGGCAGAATCTGGATACGCTGGCAGCTTATCAGGCACTGGCGGAGATGAAAAAACCGATAGATCTGAAGGAAGCTCTGGCGGGCGAAAAAGGCGGGAAACGCGTAGCGGAGTACTGTGTGCCTATGGCCTGCGGACTCAAATATGTATACGCGGCAAAGCAGGTGGACGAAGCTGTCCTGGAAGCCCTGGAAAAGCTGGCGGAAGAAGCCGGACTGGCGGAAAAGTTCGCGGAACTATATAATGGCGCCATGATCAATACCGGGGAGAAGCGGCTGGTACTGCACCACCTGACCCGCGGGCAGCTGGGTGAGGACGTTATGGCGGACGGCGTGAACAAGAGAGAGTTCTATGTGCGCCAGCAGGAGCGGATCGCGGAGTTTGCGGGCAAAGTTCACCGCGGAGAGATCACCAATGCAGCCGGTGAGAAATTTACAACGGTTGTGCAGATCGGTATCGGCGGCAGCGACCTGGGCCCCCGCGCCATGTACCTGGCTCTGGAGAACTGGGCCAAGGCCAACGGCGCCATGAAGATGCAGGCGAAGTTCATCAGCAATGTGGATCCGGATGATGCAGCAGGCGTCCTGGATACGGTGGACGCAGCTCATGCCATCTTCATCCTGGTTTCCAAATCCGGCACCACGCTGGAAACCCTGACGAACGAATCCTTTGTGAAAGACGCCCTGAAGAAAGCAGGCCTGGATCCCGCGAAGCATATGATCGCGGTAACCAGCGAGACTTCCCCGCTGGCAGGGAACAGTGATTATCTGGATGCCTTCTTTATGGACGACTACATCGGCGGACGTTATTCTTCCACTTCCGCGGTAGGCGGCGCGGTACTTTCCCTGGCTTTCGGGCCGGAAGTTTTTGCCCGTTTCCTGGACGGCGCGGCGGCCATGGACAAGCTGGCGGCCGGAAAAGATCTCCGGAAGAATGCGCCTATGCTGGATGCCCTGATCGGTGTATACGAGAGAAACGTTCTCGGGTATCCGAGCACGGCTGTGCTGCCTTATTCCCAGGCACTGTCCCGCTTCCCGGCACATCTGCAGCAGGCGGATATGGAATCCAACGGGAAATCCGTAAACCGTTACGGCGAGCCGGTAAACTATCCGACCGGTCCCGTTATTTTCGGCGAACCCGGTACCAACGGGCAGCATTCCTTCTACCAGCTGCTGCACCAGGGAACGGATATTATCCCTCTTCAGTTCGTAGGCTTCCGGAAGAGCCAGTTCGGACTGGATGTGGTTATTCAGGGCAGCACCAGCCAGCAGAAGCTCGGCGCGAATGTGGCCGCCCAGATCATCGCTTTCGCCTGTGGGAAGGAAGACGAGAACCGCAACAAGTACTTTGAAGGCGGACGTCCTTCCAGCATTATCGTCGGCGATCAGCTGACACCGGAATCCCTCGGCGCGCTGCTGTCTCACTTTGAGAACAAGATTATGTTCCAGGGCTTTGCCTGGAACCTGAACAGTTTCGACCAGGAAGGCGTACAGCTCGGCAAGGTACTTGCTAAGAAAGTGCTTGCGCATGATACAGACGGTGCGCTGAAAGCCTTCAGCGATATGCTGGATATCTGATCCTGTTCTTTATCTGCCAGCATGTTTTACGTATAATAGATTTCCGAACACCCCGGCGGGTCAACCTGCCGGGGTGTTTTGAGTTAATGAAGGCAGAGGGAGACAGGAGGAGACAAAGGACCGTCCCCTGTCTCCTCCTCCCTCCCCTGTCTACCTCTGGTAGAATTTCCCAGTATTGACATAGGTTAAAAAAAGTGCTAAGATGCCTTAGTAGCACTCAATTATAATGAGTGCTGACAGAAGAAAGGGAGGTGATAACCATGGCTGTTATACCTGTTTACAATACACTGGCCCTGCCAGAAACAAATTCTTACTTTAAAACGGATTTTTACGAAAAGGCGACAGGGCGTCATCCGGTGCCGGAAGAGCGGACGGTTCTGGTATTCATGAAAGAAAACCAGCCTCCCGAGGAATGGACCGGAAACAGCTTCTTCCCGATCGGCCTGCTGGGCAGCATTTCAGAAGTCAATGAAGAAGGATATATTGTCATTCACAACCGCAGCCGGGTGAATATCAATGAGGTGGCCGTTTATCCGGATCACCGCCTGGATGCCTCCATTTCCCGCCGTTCCGATATTGAGGATCTGGACCGGGAGGATGCTTCCGCCCGTCTGAAAGAGATCAAGCGTGCTGTCGCAAAATTCTCTGAAAGTTTCCAGTGGGGCGGCAGCGTCCGCGGACTGATCTCCGGCTGGAATTCCATCGCCGAAGCGGCAGCGGCTCTTGCCCCCTGGATCATCAATTCCCATGAGGAAAAGTATGCCATTCTGGCGGAGGACAGCCTGGCAAAGCGGAATGAGATGATGGAAGCCCTCGTGTATGAGAATCTGGAAGTAGGCCGTATCCGGGGCGAAGCCAAGACTGCCCAGGAAGAAGACGTCCAGAAAATTTACCGGGAATCTGCCATTAAAAAGCAGATGGAGTATCTTCAGAAGGAACTGGATGAAATGCATCCCGAGGATGTATCGGATATCCGGAAGTTTGAACTGAAAATCCAGGAAGCGGGGATGAATGAAACCGCGAAAAAAGAAGCCATGAAGGTGCTTGGCCGGCTGAAGCAGGAGGGGCAGCACAGTCCGGAGGCCGGTATGCTCTACGACTATCTGGATTACGTGACCAGCCTGTCCTGGAAACAGGAGAAAGCCCGTTTTATTGATCTGGATGAAGCCGGGCAGGTGCTTGATGAGGCGCATTTCGGCCTGAAGAAGGTCAAGGACCGGATTCTGCAGCAGATCGCTGTCATGAATCTGAAGAAGCAGCAGTCCGGATCGATCCTGTGCTTTGTCGGTGCGCCTGGCACAGGGAAAACCAGTATCGGTCAGAGCATCGCAAAAGCCCTGCAGCGGGAATATGTCCGCGTAAGCCTGGGCGGCGTCCGGGATGAGGCGGACATCCGCGGGCACCGGCGTACCTATATCGGCGCCATGCCCGGACGGATTATGGACGGCATCCACAAAAGCGGCGTTTCCAATCCGGTGATGGTGCTGGACGAAGTGGACAAACTGTCTGCGTCCTATAACGGCGATCCGGCCAGTGCCCTGCTGGAAGTTCTGGACCCGGAACAGAACAATACCTTCACGGATCATTACATGAATGTTCCGTATGACCTGTCCGGTGTGTTTTTTATCTGCACGGCCAATTCTCTGGATACCATCCCGGCGCCGCTGCTGAACCGGATGGAGGTCATTTCTTTCCAGGGATATACGCCCCGGGAGAAACTGGAGATCGCAAAACGGCATCTGCTTCCCCGCGCCAGACTGGCTGTAGGGATAGAAGAAAAGGATCTGTCCGTGACAGATGAAGCACTGGAAACTCTGATTTCGGATTATACCCGGGAAGCGGGAGTCCGCGGTCTGAAAAAACGCATGGATACTCTCTGCCGCAAGGCAGCCGTAGCCTTTGTCCGCGGAAGCCGGGAGCCGGTTGCCGTTACCGTGGAGAATCTTCGGGACTTTATGGACGACCATCCGCTTCGCCACGGGAAGGTCAAAGAGGAGGCGAAACCCGGTATTGTAACCGGGCTGGCCTGGACAGCTGTCGGCGGAGAGATTCTTACCATTGAGACACTTTTTACCCGGGGAAAAGGGCAGGTGACCGTTACCGGCCAGCTGGGGGATGTCATGAAGGAATCCACCCAGATTGCCGTAAGCCTGGTCAAATCCCTGTTCCCGGAACAGTCAAAAAGCTTTGACGAAAACGACCTGCACATCCATGTGCCGGATGGTTCCACCCCCAAGGACGGGCCATCCGCCGGCATTACCCTGGCAACGGCGCTCTCCTCGCTGGTAACCGGTGTGGCTGTACCGCCCAACGTAGGTATGACCGGGGAGATTTCTCTGGAAGGAAGCGTGGATGCGATCGGCGGGCTGCCGGAAAAACTGATGGCGGCCGAGCGGGCCGGTGTGAAAACAGTCTTCATTCCCGCGGATAATGAAGAAGACCTGCGGGATGTGGCTGAGGAAGTCCGCGAAAGGCTTACCGTAATACCGGTAAAAACCGTCACGGAAGTACTGGAGAAGCTTCAGATTCTGAAAGCAGCGGAATAAAAAAGTTTTACAAACAGGCTTGTACGTATTTCAGGCGGCTCATTTCATGAGAAATGGGCCGCTTTTATTGTCTCACAGGAAATTCCTCCGGATTTCCTGTGAGACAATAAACACTCCGTGTGGATGCGCAGGTGCGCGGGGGACGCTTTTCCAGCGCGGACCGAATCGGAGCGTAGACCGAAGCACGAAGCAACCTGCATCAAAGTCGGGGGCAAAATACCTTTTGACCCCGACTTCATAATATGATAATATAAAAATAAATAAATTGGGGGTATATCGCTTTAACGTATACCCGGGTGAAAAAGAGTACACGGGAGAAAAGAGGAAAAGTGCTATGTTAAGGCTAAGGAAACCTTTCAGTATTTTTTTGATCTGCAGTCTTCTGCTGATGGCCGGGCTGGAAAAACCGGTACAGGCAGCCGGCCTGATGCAGATTTCCACATCGGCTTCGTATGAGTCCGGTGTTTATTATTCCAGGCTGAGAACGGCAGTGTATGATAATATGAATGCGTCTCAGGCAGACCGGCTGGTAGCGGTTGCCATGAGCCAGAAAGGATATACCGCCAGCAATAAGAAATCGAACCTGGCCGGTGACGGCGATGGCAGCGCCAGATACTGTGAATATTCGGACTGGTTTTACCGTTCCGGCCTGGGAGACAAACGGGGCCTGGACTGGTGTGCCTGTTTTGTAAGCTGGTGCGCGGCGGCAGCCGGTATCCCCGCCAGTGTGATTCCGCGCAATGCAGTAGCCAAGAATCTCCGAAAGGGAACCTGGCATAAAATCTGGAGTGAAGATTTTTCAACCTATATTGATTACAGGCCCAGAAAAGGGGATCTTCTGTTTGCCATGCCTACGAAAAACGGGGTACATGTGAACGCGTGGGATCCTTCTGCCCATGTAGCGATTATTGCGGAAGATTCGACGAAACGTGCCAGTGACGGCGGGTGGATGTATACGACCATCGAACGTATCTCCGGAAATAAAGTAGGGCAGCGTTCCTACAGTACGAAAGTGAGAGCAGGCGGGGGTGCAGCAGCCGGTACGCATTATGTCCAGATGTTTGTAACGCCGAATTATCAGGCGAATGACCGTACACCCCCGACCAATGGAAGTATTTCCGTATATTCCAGCGATTACAAGCCCGGGTCACCCGTTACTTTAACGCCTCATGCATCCGGAGCTGTGGAATACGGAATGAGCGTCCGCTACGTTCCTGACGGGTCAACTGTTGCGACCAAGTGGAATTTTACCAGCGGTTCCCTTACCTTCACTCCTGAGAAAGAGGGAGAATATGCTGCGTACTGTGACGCATACAGTTCCAATAACGGCCTGCTGAGACTGAGCCAGAAATTTACGATTCAAAGCCATGTACATAAGTGGGATGCAGGACAGGTGACAAAATCACCTACGGAAGATGCGGAAGGAGTCCGCACTTACACCTGCACGGTCTGCGGAACAAAGAAAACCGAGGCAATTGCAAAGCTTCCGCATACCCACAGCTGGAGCGGCTGGAAGTTTAAGGATTCGAAAACGCATTACCGGGTCTGCACAAAGGATTCGTCCCATACGGAAACGGCAGCACATACGCCGGATGGCGGTAAGATTACGAAAGCGCCTACCTGCGCAGCGACCGGCACGAAGGTCTATACCTGCACGGGCTGCGGAGCTACTGCCACAACAACGCTGGCAAAACTGACTACACACAGCTGGAATGCAGGCGTTGTGACAACGGCAGCAACCTGCGCGCGGGAAGGCGTAAGAACCTATACCTGCACGGTATGCGGTACTCAGAGAACCGAAGTGATTCCCCGGCTGACTGTACACAGCTGGAATGCAGGGGTCGTGACAACAGCGGCAACCTATACGTCTCCCGGTGTCCGAACTTATACCTGTACAATCTGCGGTACTTATAAAACCGAACTCATTCCCCAGCTTGTAAAGCCGAAGGAGGATCAGCCGACGCCTCTGTCCCAGGCTGAGAATGCAAAGGAAAAGGAGAAAGAAATTCTTTCCATGTCCGGAGACGAAGCGCCGGAGGGTTCCAGATACAATCTGCTGCAGCTGCGCACCTCCAAGATCGGCAAGACATATATCACCTTGAAGTGGAAGAAGGTCGAAGGCGCGTCGGGTTATATTATTTACGGAAACCGCTGCGGGAACAAATACAAGAAGATCAAAACCATAAAGAGTGGTTCGACAGTCAGCTGGACAAAGAAGAAGCTCTCAAAGGGAAAGTATTATAAATTCTTCATTGTTGCCGTCGCAAAGGATGGAACGTCGGAGAAGGTGATCGCCAGCTCTAAAACAATCCATGTCGCTACAAGCGGCGGAAAGGTCGGAAACGACAAGTCAGTCAAGCTGACCAATATCAAGAAGAACAAAAAGACACTGGCAGCCGGGAAAACGTTTACCATTAAGGCAAAGCCCGTACCGGCAAGTAGCAAACTGACGGTGAAGCGGCACCGGACGCTGCGCTATGAAAGCACCGATCCCACGGTAGCTTCCGTAGGCGCCAAAAACGGGAAGATT
>CACZQT010000034.1 GCA_902783295.1 uncultured Lachnospiraceae bacterium | reverse complement strand
GGCAACATGCTGGACATGACCGGACGCGGACTGCTGAACTGATCAGACAAGATAAGAGAAGACAAGGGGACAGTCCCCCTGTTCCGGCCAGGGACAGGGGGACTGTCCCCTTGTCTGACAGTACGGCAGTGGACTGTGTGGGTATGGGGGATCTGTTCCTGCAGTTCACACAGCCCGACAGTGACAAAAAGTGCTGAAATTTGGCCTGGAAAGTTTGTGTACAATTCCGGCCCTCTTTGCTACGATGAAGCCGATTCGCGCCAGGACAATGGGAAATTTCCCGTGCGGGAGATTCTCCCATTGTCCTGGCGCAGGGCTTGCACCGCAGGAAAGGAGGCCGGATTTTGTATTCCAGGGTGAACAGTGTGGCAATCAGAGGGATAGAAGGATACCTCGTGGAGGTGGAGAGCGATGTATCCACAGGGCTGCCGGATTTTTCCATGGTAGGCTTTCTCTCTTCAGAGGTAAAGGAGGCCAGGGAACGGGTGAGGACCGCCCTGCGGAATTCCGGTTTTTCCCTGATCCCTAAAAAAATCACCATAAACCTGGCGCCGGCTGATGTCCGCAAAGAAGGTACCGCCCACGATCTGGCCCTGGCAGTTTCTCTGCTGGCTGCTTACGGGATCGTCCCGGAAGACAGCATCCAGGATGTGGTGATGATCGGGGAACTGGCGCTGAATGGCCGGGTCTGCGCGGTGAACGGGGTTCTGCCTCGGGTGGACACAGCCCGAAGAGAAGGGTTTTCCACCTGCTTTGTTCCCTGGGAAAACCGCCTGGAAGGCGCCGTGGTGGAAGGAATCCGGGTTGTGGGGGTGAAAAGTCTGGAGGAAGCGGTCCATTTTCTGTACAGGCCGGAAAAACAGGTGGCAGAACACTGCCCGGCAGCCAGGCTTGTGCAGGAGGCGTCCACGCGCTCGGAAGTGGACTTTTCAGAAGTCAACGGGCAGGAGACCATGAAGCGGGCAGCAGAGGTGGCGGCGGCCGGAATGCACAACCTGCTGCTGATCGGCAGTCCGGGCAGCGGGAAATCCATGATCGCAAGGAGGATCCCGACCATTCTGCCGCAGATGACTCTGGAAGAGAGTCTGGCGGTTTCCCGCGTCTACAGCGTGGCAGGCCTTTTGAGGGATGATCTGCCGCTGATTCTGCAAAGACCTTTCCGCGCTCCTCACCATACCATTTCAACACCGGCTTTGGTCGGTGGGGGAAGAGTACCGAGGCCGGGCGAGATTTCCCTGGCAGACCGGGGCGTTCTGTTCCTCGATGAGCTCCCGGAATTCCAGAAGACGACTCTCGAAGTACTCAGACAGCCCATGGAAGACCGGGAAGTGACGATCGCCCGTATAGGAGGCACCTGCCGTTTTCCTGCGGACGCCATGATCGTGGCGGCGATGAACCCCTGCCGCTGCGGATATTATCCCGACCGGAGCCGCTGTCACTGCAGCGAGCGGGAGGTACACAGCTATTTGACACGCATCAGCCGTCCCCTGCTGGACCGGATGGATATCTGCGTGGAAGCTCCTCCGGTAAAATTCAAAGAGCTGGCAGGGGGAAGAAGCGGGGAATCCTCCGCCGCCATCCGGGAGAGGGTCAGCCGGGTGCAGAAGATCCAGCAGGAACGTTTCCAGGAATCCGGGATTTTCTTCAATTCCCAGATGCAGCACAGGCATCTGAAGGAAATCTGCCGGCTGGGGAAAGAAGAAGAGGCGCTGATGAAGCGCGTATTTGAACAGAAACAGCTCTCCGCCAGAGCGTATCACCGGCTGCTCAAGGTCGCAAGAACACTGGCGGATCTGGATGGAGAGAAGGATATCCGGCCGCCTCATCTGTTGGAGGCAGTCAGTTACCGCAGTCTGGAGGCAAAGTTTTGGGGATGACGAGACGGGAAGTCAATTACATTCTGAATCGCATGCAGACCATTGGACCGGAGACTTACGAGCTGCTGATGGGCTGGTACGGGACGCCGGAAGACGCGTGGGAAGAGCAAAGTGTGCCATTGCCGGAAAAACAGCGCCTGGAATGGGAATTCCATCATCAGCCGGAACGGGAGGATGTACTCCGATGGGAACTGGAATGTCTTGCCGCAAAAGGAATCCGCTTCCTGGACCGCGAAGAAAAGCTGTTTCCGGAGAACCTGCGGAATATTCCATATCCGCCGATCGGGATCTATGTGAAGGGGCGGCTGCCGGAGGAAAAACTATCGGATACAGGGCTGC
>CACZQT010000033.1 GCA_902783295.1 uncultured Lachnospiraceae bacterium | reverse complement strand
TCCAGCGTGCGGTAACGGAAACGAATCAGGTTTCTGGCGGATTCCCTCGCGTTCAGGGCAAAGAACGGCTGCATATACATCTCCGTATCCCAGAAATAATGCCCTTCGTAACCCTCTCCGCTCAGGCCTTTTGCAGCGATGTTTCCATAGGGATCTCCGGATGCAGACTGAAGAAGTTCATAGAGGTTGAAGCACACTGCCTGCTGCAGGGCATCATCCCCGCAGATCGTCAGCGCACTGTCGTTCCAGAACCGGTCGAGATACTCCCTCTGTTCCTGATACAGGTTTTCCGGCGGCACACGAAGAAGCTCCTCCATCGTCTGTTCCGCCTGCTGACTGCAGTTTTCACAGCGGATAGAGTCGCACAGCACCGTGTACTTGTAAAGTACGGCCGTTTCTCCCTTTTTCACGGTTCTTTCCAGCGTTTCCCGGACCGTATTCGATCCGCGGTCGAATTCCCTGCGTTCTGTTCCTTCCATGCAGTTGTGCACTGCAGAGGTGACCGCCAGTCCGGAACGGGATGTCACAGCCGTGATCCGGCTGGTCTCTCCCTGAATCACCGCCTCTGAAACGGTCAGATACTGGGCCGTCTCCCCCGCAACACGCGGATCGGACGGATCGCAGAAATTCCGCACTTCTCCCACATGATCAGAGCGTACGATTACTGTTCCATCCGCATCCAGCGGAGTGATCTCGCAGCGGATGAGAAACAGTTCCTTCCGTACGAAGGAGGCCATGCGGGTAAAGCATATCTTCCAGTTCTCTCCCGCGGGGCTTTCCCAGAGGATTTCCCGCCGTGTAAGACCCTGCTGCATATCCAGTGTCCGGGTATGCTGATGCACTTTCCCCCGCCACAGACTGAAAGCTTCCCGGTTCAGTTCCAGACGGATGCTCTGCGTATCCGCAATATTGAGCATCGTCTGCTTCTCTTCGATCAGCCCATGCAGCTTCTCGGCCTGGTTCATGGAGATCAGTTCATAGAACCCGTTAATATACATGCCCCGGATTGTCTTCTGACCCTCCGGAACGCCTTCCTCCAGGTTTCCCCGGACTCCCAGATACCCATTGGCACAGTGAAAAAGAGTTTCCGACAGCAACAGTCTTTCTACATCCGGTTCACGCTCTTCGCTCTGATACAGATAGGGATTCATAGGCGCTCCTTTTACTGCAGCGAGACCTTCAGCAGGTCCCGGAAAGTCGTCAGCTGATAGGTTGCCAGGCTGCTCTTCGCCGCCTCACCGATTCCTGCGGAATCCATGCCTGCAGCCGCGGCTGCCTGAATGCCGGCCTCGGCATCCTCTACCACCAGACAGTCTGCCGCCGGCAGCCCGAGATATTCCGCGCCTTTCAGGAAGACCTCCGGATCCGGCTTGGAACGTGTGATATTCGTCCCGTCCGAAATCGCGTCAAAATAGTCTCCCAGCCCGATCTGCGAAAGGATAAACTTCGTATTCTTGCTGGAAGAACCGATCCCCAGCAGCAGCCCGCCGGCGCGCAAAGCGTCCAGCGTTTCCTTCACTTCCGGAGCCAGATCCGCTTCCGACATCTCCTTCAGCAGTTCCCGATAGGTGTTGTTTTTCTCCTCCGCTGCCGCCAGTTTTTCCTCTTCCGTCAAAGTCCGGTCACAGCGCTCCAGAATAATCTCCAGACTCGCCATCCGCGATACGCCGCGCAGACGGTTGTTAATGGTCTCGTCAAAGTAGATCCCCAGCTTATCCGCCAGTTTCTTCCACGCCAGATAATGATAATGATCCGTTGAGCAGATCACACCATCCAGATCAAAAATAATTCCACGGTACTTCAAAGCACGCCTCCGCTCAGAGGAAAGATGCCGTATTCCGCGAAGATGAAACCATCACAGAATACGACATGTCTTCCCGTTTTTCTTAAAGAAGAAGTCCCGGTGAAGGCCGGGGCTTCTTTTCTGTATCTCATGACATTATTAGTGAACAATCGCCTTCTCGGTTTCTTTGTCAAAGAAATGCATCAGATCCAGATATACCGGCACCTTAATGCTTTCGCCATCCGGAAGCTTCTGGGTGGAAGGCATCTTGATGATCACTTTGTTTTCTCCGACAAATACGTACAGGTTGTACTCTGCACCAAGCAGTTCGCGGATATCCACTTTTACGGTCAGGCCATTGTCCGGCGTC
This sequence comes from uncultured Lachnospiraceae bacterium, assembly GCA_902783295.1. Taxonomy (GTDB): domain Bacteria; phylum Bacillota; class Clostridia; order Lachnospirales; family Lachnospiraceae; genus UBA3305. The sequence goes on along the minus strand of CACZQT010000033.1, from coordinate 701 downwards.
AGATACTCCCCTGCCAGGAAATGCTCAGGGCGAATACCCATGATCACGGTCTTGCCCACGTAAGGCTTCAGAGCCGCTCTCTTGGCTTCCGGAATCAGCAGTTTGTCGACGACATCGCCCTTGACAACGGCATACATCTTGCCGCCGGCTTCCTCGATCTGAACATCCAGGAAGTTCATCTGAGGGCTGCCGATAAAACCGGCTACGAACAGGTTGTCCGGGCTGTCGTACAGAACCTGAGGAGTATCGTACTGCTGAATCAGGCCGTCCTTCATGACAACGATCCTGTCGCCCATCGTCATGGCTTCGGTCTGGTCATGAGTAACATAAACGAAGGTGGTATCCAGTCTGCGGTGAAGTCTGGTGATTTCAGAACGCATGGAGGTACGCAGCTTGGCGTCCAGGTTGGACAGCGGTTCATCCAGCAGGAAGACGGCGGGATTGCGGACCATGGCACGGCCCAGAGCCACACGCTGTCTCTGGCCGCCGGACAGAGCCTTCGGCTTTCTGGCCAGCAGATGCTCCAGATCCAGGATCTTGGCTGCTTCATGAACTCTCTTGTCAATTTCGTCCTTCGGTACATTGCGGAGCGTCAGGCCGAAAGCAATGTTATTGTATACGGTCATGTGCGGATACAGAGCGTAGTTCTGGAACACCATCGCGATATCACGATCCTTGGGAGGGATCTTGTTCACGACTTT
>CACZQT010000032.1 GCA_902783295.1 uncultured Lachnospiraceae bacterium | reverse complement strand
AAACAAAAAGAAAAAGGCTATCTGAATCCACCTGGAATCAGATAGCCTTTTGTTCTTAGAATAATCAGTTTTAGATTGCTGTTGTCAATTTGTTGTCATCGACTAAACAAATATGCTTGCAACCCGCATAAATATTGGGTTTCCGAGGTCGATGTTATTATTCGTACTCCACCGTGGCCGGGGGCTTCGGGGTGTAATCGAAAAGTACGCGGTTAATCCCGGGGACTTCTGTCGTGATGCGTTTCACCAGATGGTCGATCAGTTCGGCCGGCAGGTGTTCTACGGTCACTTCCATAACGTCTGTTGTGTTGATGGCGCGGATGATGCAGGGCCAGTTGAAGGTGCGTTTGCCGTTTTTGATTCCGGTGGATTTGAAATCCGGAACTACGGTAAAGTACTGCCATACCTTGCCTTCCAGACCATTCTTTGCAAACTCTTCCCGGACGATAGCATCCGATTCACGGACGGCTTCCAGGCGGTCGCGGGTGATAGCGCCGGGGCAGCGTACGCCCAGACCAGGGCCGGGGAACGGCTGACGGTCTACCATGGAAGCCGGCAGGCCAAGGGCACGGCCAACTTCGCGTACCTCATCCTTGAAAAGGATGCGGACAGGTTCTACCAGTTCAAAACGGGAAGCGATATCTTCCGGCAGGCCGCCGGCGTTGTGATGGGCTTTAATCCCGGCTTCGCTCTCCAGAATGTCCGGCCAGATGGTTCCCTGCGCCAGGAATTCCACACCGTCCAGCTTTCGGGCTTCATCAGCGAACACGTCGATGAATTCTTCCCCGATGATATGGCGCTTCTGCTCGGGATCATCTACACCGGCCAGCTTATCCAGGAAGCGGTCCACTGCGTCCACGTAAATCAGGTTGGCATTCATTTCATTGCGGAAGACCTGGATAACCTGTTCCGGTTCGCCTTTGCGCAGCAGGCCATGGTTGACATGTACACAGACAAGCTGCTGCCCGACGGCTTTAATCAGCAGAGCAGCTACGACAGATGAATCCACACCGCCGGACAGGGCCAGCAGCACCTTTTTGTTTCCGATCTGCTCCCGCAGAGCCGCCAGCTGTTCTTCGATAAAAGCATTTGCCAGCTCAGGGGTATTGATCCGCTTCATGGATTCCGGACGGCGAATATCTTCTACGTTCATTCCTTGACCTCGTTTTCTGCCGGCACCGTGTATGCAAACCCCTTTTCCGGGATTCTTCCCAGGCCTTCCGGCGATATAGTGAGCAGATACATTAAAAAGTGATAACAGGGATTGTAGCCTATTTCTCGTCGAATTGCAATGTGTTTTTCAGGAAAATTCTGCCGTGCCAGAGGAACACTGATTTCATGATTCCAGAGTCAGAAGTCCATTCCTGCGGCAAGCTTGACACTTTTTACCCGTCGGCTGTCTTTCAGGCTTATTCCGCCGTGCGGATCCGCTTCCAGGCTTCCGTCAGGCGCTCCAGGCTCCAGGCCGCGTTGGCCGGGCTGGTAGATGGCAGACAGACCGCCTGACGCCCTATGGCGGGGAGAATATATCTGTTATACATCTCCTCTGCTTTCCGGCCGTTCACATAAATCTGCCGGACAGGGGCTGCTTCCAGCATCGGCCGCAGGTCGTTTGCCGCGACATCCCGGATGGAGCTGTCGGACGAGCCGACAATCGTGCAGGAAGCGATCACATCCCAGAGAGCGATGTGGTTCCGCTTCAGAAAAGCCCGCCTTTCTTCTACAGTCATCGGTACGTCTTCTTCATATACAGCCGCTGCCACTTTCCAGAAGCGGTTCTGCGGATGCCCGTAGAAGAAACCCATCTCTCTCGTTTTTACAGAGGGAAAGCTGCCGAGTATCAGGATGTCCGATTCCGCTGTATAAAAAGGCGGAATCGGATGAACTATTCGTTTCGGTTCAGCCATCATCCCGCCTCCTGTCTGTATTTATTTCTCACCGGCGGCCAGTGCCTGGGCACGTTCCAGTCCGGCGTATACACCATTTTTTGCCAGCAGTTCTTTCCGGCTTCCCATCTCCACAATGTGCTGGTCTTCCACTACGGCAATGCAGTCCGCATTCCGTATGGTGGAAAGACGGTGGGCAATGACCATGCAGGTCTTCCCGGTGCTCAGGCGGTCCAGACTTTCCTGGATCTTCTGCTCTGTTACGGAATCCAGCGCAGATGTAGCCTCATCCAGAATCAGGATCGGAGGGTTCTTCAGGAACACACGGGCGATCGAAATCCGCTGTTTCTGGCCGCCTGAGAGAACGACACCGCGTTCTCCGATAAAGGAATCATATCCTTCCGGCATCTTCATGATTTCCTCGTGTATTTCAGCCCGTTTCGCTGCCTCCACCACTTCGGCATCGGTGGCATCCGGCCTTCCGTAGCGGATGTTTTCCATGACCGTCCCTGCGAACATGAATACATCCTGCTGGATAATTCCGATATGTTTCCTCAGACTTTCCTGCGTGATTTTCCTCACGTCCAGACCATCGATAGTCACCGCGCCGCCGCTGACATCATAAAAACGGGGAAGCAGATGGCACATGGTTGTCTTTCCGCCTCCGGAGGAGCCTACCAGGGCAAAGGTTTCGCCCGGTGCAATCTCCACATTGACATCCGAAAGCACCTCTGTGCCGTCGTCATAGTGGAAATTCACATGTTCGTAGCGGATTCTGCCCTGTACATTCTGCAGATCCACTGCGTCAGGAGCGTCCTTAATCTCCGGCTCAGTGCGCATCAGCTCCAGGAAGCGGGAAAAGCCCGCCGTGCCCTGTGTATAGATTTCCATAAACTGTGCCAGCTTGCGGACAGGTGTTGTAAACACGGATACATACAGGGTAAATGTCAGCAGGTCTACCAGATCCAGCTCTCCGCGCATGAGGAGCAGCCCGCCGACAGTGATGACTGCGACCTGCATCAGGCCGATAGTCGCTTCCATGCTGCCCATGAAAAGCCCCATCGCCTTATAATATCCGGTCTTGCTCTTCTTGAAATTCTCGTTGGCTACCGCGAATTTGGCCTCTTCCGCATTCTCATTGGCAAAGGCCTTGGAGGTGCGGATGCCGGAAATGCCGCTTTCGATCGCTGCGTTGATTTCGCCGGTCTTCTTCTTGACCTCTTTGTTGGCGTTCCGCATGATCAGCCGCTGTTTCATGGAAAAATACACCGACAGTGGTGTCAGCACGATCAGTACCAGGCAGAGCTTCCAGTTGATGGTAAGCAGAATAACGATAGCGCCTATGATCGTGAGGGAGCAGGTAAGAATGTTTTCAGGGCCGTGATGTGCCAGTTCCACGATTTCAAACAGGTCGTTGGTGACCCTTCCCATCAGGACACCGGTCCGATTCTTATCAAAGAAGCTGAAGGAAAGCTCCTGCATATGGGCAAAGATATCCGCCCGCATATCCGCTTCCACTTTCGTACCCATTCCATGGCCGATCACCGTCACCGAATACTGCAGCCAGGCGCGCAGCAGATAGGTAGCCAGGACCCCCATCATCACCGCAAAAAAGAGCTGATATTCCTTTTGCGGCAGCAGCCGGTTCATCGCCTGCCGGGTGATAAAGGGGAATGCCAGATCGATCACGGAAATCAGAACTGACAGCCCCATATCAACGGCAAACATTTTTTTATGGGGCGTAATATACGAGATAAAAATCGACAGATCTGAACGAGAAAAGTCTTTTTTCCCGGGTTGTTTCATGACAATCTCCCTTTTCCAGAATTACCTGCGGTTCAGACTGCCCCTCTGACGGGGCGTGAAACACCGGGGGGAGTTCTTTGCCTTGCATTGAAAGAACTCCCTCCGTCTTCTTAGAATGCTCCCTCTTAGAAGGAGCTTTTAATTGTATTTAGAGTTCCGGAAGAATGCTTCTTTTAACGGCAGGCGTTGTAAATAGCCATAATGTCATCGTAATCCAGCACCTTAAAGCTGCCGATTTTACGGGTATGATCATAAGTGCACTCTTCCGTGATGTTCCGGATTTCTTCATCAGTCGGCTCGTGGCCCAGGAGTTCGGTCAGGGACAGCGGCATGCCCAGACTGCGGAAGAACTCGTTCGTCTTCACGATACCTTCCTCAGCAGCTTCCGCGTCATCCGCCGTGGTAATGCCGTAAACCTTTCTGGCAAACTGTGCAAAACGCCCGATATTTTCATTCCGTACATACCGGCTCCAGGCAGCCCATACTGCCGTCAGGGTTGCACCATGGGTTGCGCCGTACAGGGCGGAAATCGCCATGCCCAGCTGATGGCAGGCCCAGTCTCCTTCTCTCGGCGTATCTCCCTGGCAGCCAATGCCGGTCAGACCCACATGAGATACACTGCCGCACCACATGATCTCGCTCATCGCCTCATAATCCTGCGGATTCTCCACGCCGATCGGGCCATATTTGATGATATCCCGGAACAGTCCTTCTGCCATCTCATCGGTCAGGTGATTTCCCAGGATTGCGGGGAAGTAGCGCTCGGAAGTATGCATGAAAATATCCGCGGCACCGGCGCCGATCTGGTACTTCGGGAGTGTCATGGTCAGTTCCGGATTCATGATGGCAAACTTGCAGCGGTTGAAGTTGTTGTTGATGCCGCGCTTTGTAGGCGGTACCTTGTCATCATTTGTGATAACGGCGGAATTGCTGGTTTCGCTTCCTGCAGCAGAAATGGTAAGAACAGCACCGATCGGCGTGCTCTTCTCCACTTTGGTGCCGCTCCAGAAATCCCAGACATCATGCTCCGGAGCAGCCAGCGTATGGGCTACTGCTTTGCATGTATCGAGAACGCTTCCGCCTCCGACGCCGACGATAAAATCAGCGCCGAATTCTTTTCCGGCTGCTGCCATCTTGCGGGCTGTAGAAAGAACGGGATTGGGGATCACGCCGCCCATAGACAGGACCGCCAGTCCGGCATCCTCCAGGTTCTTCTCAATACGGCCGATCAGGCCGCTCTTTACGGCAGACTGTCCGCCGTAGATCACGAGCACGCGGCTGCCGCCGTACTTTTTCACAAGTTCTGCTGTTCTTTCCTCTGTCTTCCGGCCAAAGACGATTTCTGTGGGAGCATAATACACGAATTTTTCCATGGTAGACCTCCATAAGGACAGTTACTGTTTTTTATAGTATCCAGGCTGCTGTATTTGTTTAGTACTGATCAAGCCTCCCTCTTTGAGGGAGGTGGCTCCGCCGCAGGCGGTAACGGAGGGAGTCCCTGCAATCCTGACAATTCTGTTTTCTATTGGCATCCATGCGGGGAAGGTCAAAGTTGTGCATGTTTTTTATTTTAACGTAAGGCCTGCTTTCTGCAGCCATTTTCCCTGCTTCAGGCGCAGCAGGAACAAAATCCCGCGCACACACAGTTCTATGCACATGGCCGTCCAGACGCCGCGCAGACCGATGTTCCGGGAAAGAATGGCTGCCAGCGGAAGCCTGACCATCCACATGCTGAACAGTTCCATCACGCTTGGCGCAAGTGTATCCCCTGCGCCGCGGAGCACGCCGTTGGCTACGATCGAAGCGCCGAAAAGCGGCTCAGCAAAGGCTTCAATGCGGAGGACTGTCACGCTCAGTGTCCGGATGGATGGATCCGGCGTGAGAATCCCGATCAGCACCGGTGCAAATATGTAAAGCAAAATTCCTGCTCCTGCCATGAACAGCATGCCCAGGCCTGTAATCAGCCATCCGAGCTTTTTCGTGATGTCTTCTCTTTTTGCACCGACACTTTGCCCGATAATGGTGGACGCTGCGACGCTGATTCCATATCCCGGCATGTAACAGAAGCTTTCCGCTGTCACCGAAAAGGAATTCGCCGCCAGAGAAGCGGGTCCCAGAGGGGACACAATTCTTGTAGAAACTACCTGCGCACCGCTTTGTACTACTGACTGCACTGCCACCGGGAGAGCCAGCAGGAACGCCCGCTTCATCTCACCGCGATTCCAGACAAGGTGTTCGTCCTTTCGAAGCTTCAGCATTTCAGAGTGAAGCAGCAGCCTTGTGCACATCAGCAGCATTACGCAGATTTCAGCCAGCGCGGTTCCCAGCGCGGCTCCGGCCACGCCCATTCCGGCACCTGGCAGAAACATGGTATGCCCAAAGATCTCTGCGGTACGTCCCGGAAAGATCAGCACGGCATTAAAGATAACATCCAGCCCGCACATCAGGATGTGAAGCATGGCAGGTGTTTTCATATCGCCGGATGCCTGGAGAAATCCGCCGGAGATGTTATACATCCCGCGTACCGGCAGCGCCAGGGAAAAGATCAGGAAATACAGGAAGGCGTTTCTCCGGATCTCCGGCGCGCCGCCCAGCCAGGTTGGAAGGCTGCGGGAGATGGAAGAACACAGTGCCGCCCAGAAGCAGCTGAGGCACAACGAGGTAACGAGGCCTTCACGTACCAGGTTCCGGGCTTTTTTCATATCTCCGGCACCGATTGCCTGGGCTGTCTGTACGGTAAAGCCGATGTTGACAGCCGCGTTCAGACCGCCGAATAGCCAGGTGCTGGAGGAGACAAGGCCGATTGAAGCAGATTCCCCGCTTCCCAGATGCCCCACCATGGAAGCATCGATATACTGCATTATGATGGAAGAAAGCTGGGCCATGATCGCCGGGAAACTCAGGGACAGAACCAGGGTAACCAGTTCTGCTGTAGAGAGTTTTTTCCCGGCCCGCAGCCCGGCCAGAGAATCTTGTTTCATGCGGAACCTCTATTGTGAACCGGTGTCAGGGGAAAATGGTCCTGATACCGGAACTTAGTGCTTTATAAGCAATGCTTTCCACATTGTACCCTTTTTATTCAGAGAGGTCAATTGTTTCTTATGAGTATTACTGAGGGATGGGGATGGCGAATGGAGGGTGGTTTAGGGCTTCATACTCATATCCGTTGCCTCGGGCTTTTGCTGCGACGCTCATCTCAAAAAACCAGCCGGCTTACGCCGGCTGCCGCTGCGTCTTCGACGCAGCTCACTGTTTTTTTCGATGAGGCCTCCATGAAAAACAAATGCCGCCCCGTTGGGGGCGGCGCTTGTTTTT
>CACZQT010000031.1 GCA_902783295.1 uncultured Lachnospiraceae bacterium | reverse complement strand
AGCACAATCTGGACGTGATTATAGATATACCGGAGGGCGGCATTCACTCCTCCCGGCACGGATTTAAGATCCGCCGCCTGGCGATTGAAACCGGAGTGCATGTGATCAGTGCCGTGGATACGGCGAAGGCTCTGGCGGAAGCACTGGCTTTCCGGGAGGAACACATGTCGCTGATAGATATCGCCGGTTTGTAAATGATTGAGACCGCTGATTTTTGCTTGCATTTTTTTACAGACGGTGCTACAGTATGGCAAAAGGCAATGGCGCCTGCGTTTCCCGCAGTGTCATTGCCTTTTTCGCGTTTACAGGCAGAACTCCAGGCCGGACGCGATACAGAATCAGGGAAACGGAGGCTGTGATTTGAAATACACAGAAAGAAAATACCGGAAGAATGTGGAGCAGGAGACGGGACTTACACGCAGCTGTTTTGAACATGATGCGTGCGGAATCGGCCTGATTGTCAATATAAAGGGAACAGCGAGCCACAGTATTGTAGACCGTACTCTGAAAATTGTGGAGAACCTGGAACACCGCGCCGGAAAGGATGCCGACGGGCAGACCGGAGACGGCGTGGGCATCCTTCTGCAGATCTCTCACCGGTTTTTCGGAAGGATCCTGAAGGAAATAAGAAAACAGCCCGCATCGAAAGCAGAAACAATATCTTCCGGGAAAGGCGGAACGGAAGAATTACCGCCCAGAGGCTACGGCATCGGGATGTTCTTTTTCCCGCAGGACCGCCTGAAAAGAGCGCAGGCTCAGAAAATGTTTGAAATCGTAGTGCGGCAGGAGGGAATGGAGTTCCTGGGATGGCGGGAGGTGCCTTCCTGCCCGGAGATTCTGGGACAGAAAGCCAGGGAGAGTATGCCGTCCATCTGGCAGGGCTTTGTAAGGCGGCCGGAAAGCCTGGAGGCAGACATCGACTTCGAACGGAAGCTCTATGTGGTGAAGCGGGTGTTTGAACAGAGTAATGACAACACCTATATCTGTTCCCTTTCCTGCCGCACGATCGTTTATAAGGGCATGTTCCTGGTGAAGCAGCTTCGGAAGTTTTATCCGGATCTGGAAAATGAGGAATATGAATCCGCCATCGGAATTACTCATTCCCGGTTCAGTACGAATACCAATCCAAGCTGGGAGAGATCCCATCCTTACCGGCTGCTGGTACATAACGGTGAGATCAATACGATTCACGGGAATGTGGATAAGATGGCACTCCGGGAAGAAAAAATGGAGTCGGAATGCCTGAAGGACGATCTTTATAAAGTGCTTCCCCTTATTGACCGCTCGGGTTCCGATTCAGCCATGCTGGATAATGCCCTGGAATTCATGAGCATGAACGGGATGGACCTTCCGCTGGCGGTGATGGCAGCCATCCCGGAAGCCTGGGAAAAAGACCGTTCCATGAGTCTGCTGAAGCGGAATTTTTACCAGTACTATGCCACCATGATGGAGCCGTGGGACGGACCGGCTTCGATCATTTTCACGGACGGGGATATTGTCGGAGCGGTGCTGGACAGGAACGGGTTCCGTCCTTCCCGGTATTATCTTACGGATAAGGACGAGCTGATTCTTTCCTCGGAAGCAGGCGCGCTGGAAGATCTGCCGGAAACGGATATTTTCCGGAAAGACCGTCTGCGGCCCGGAAAAATGCTTCTGGTGGACACCAGGGAAGGACGGCTGGTGGGCGATGAAGAGCTGAAAATGCGCTATGCCGGCCGGCAGCCTTTCGGAGAATGGCTGGAATCCAACATGGTGATGCTGGACAACCTGAAAATTCCCAACGGGAAGGTAGAAACGCTGGACCCGGAATGGAGAGCAAGGCTTCAGAAAGCGTTCGGCTACAGCTACGAGGATTACCGGACCTCCATTCTGCTGATGGCTGAATCAGGAAACGAGCCCATCGTTTCCATGGGGCAGGACAACCCGCTGCCTGTGCTTTCGCGGCGGAGGCAGCCTCTGTTTGCCTATTTCAAGCAGCAGTTTGCCCAGGTAACGAACCCTCCGCTGGATGCTCTTCGGGAAGAAATCGTTACGTCTACCCGTGTATATCTGGGCAGCACCGGAAATTTCCTGGATGAGCGGCCGGAAAACTGCCGGGTGCTCTGTGTGGAAAATCCGATCCTGACAGGGACAGACATACGGAAAATCCGTGCACTGAACCTGCCGGGCTTTCATGTGGAAACGGTTTCAATTCTGCATTACAAAGGGACAAAACTCGAACAGGCTTTGAAGAATCTCTGTGCCGAAGTGGATTTCTGCGATAAGAAAGGAGCGAACCTGCTGATCCTGTCAGACATGGGGGTGGATGAGAATCATGTTGCAATTCCTTCTCTTCTGGCAGTTTCCGCTGTGCGCCAGCACCTGGTACGGTCCCGGAAGGGAAGCAATATATCCATCATTCTGGAATCCGGGGAACCACGGGAAGTACATCATTTCGCGGCTCTGATGGGTTATGGTGCTGCCGCTGTTTATCCCTGGCTGGCGCATGAAACCATCAGGCAGCAGGTGGAAAACAACGAACTGGAGAAAGACTTCCCGACAGCCGTGGCGGACTATAACATGGCTGTGCTGAAGGGGATCGTGAAAATAGCTTCCAAAATGGGAATTTCAACCCTGCAGTCTTATGAAGGCGCCAAAGTTTTTGAGGCTGTCGGGATCAACCGGGATGTGGTGGATACCTGGTTTACCGGAACCATCAGCCGTATAGAAGGAATCGGCCTGCCGGAGATGGATGCACAGGCGGATGACCTTCACAATCATGCTTTTGATCCGCTGGGACTGCCGGTTGACCTTACACTGGATTCTACAGGCGGCCACAAAATGCGCGCCGGGGCAGAAGAGCACCTGTACAACCCGGTGTCCATCCACCTCCTGCAGAAGGCCTGCAGAAAAGGGGACTACGAACTCTTCCGGGAATATGAAAAGGCGGTGATCGGGGAAGGCCGTGAGGTCAGCCTGCGAAGCCTGATCGACCTGATTTATCCGGAAAAAGGAATCCCTCTTTCGGAGGTGGAGCCGGCTTCGGAAATCGTGAAAAGGTTCAGGACCGGGGCGATGTCCTACGGTTCTCTGTCTCCGGAAGCCCATGAAACCCTGGCCGTTGCCATGAACCGGCTGGGCGGGCGCAGCAATACCGGAGAAGGGGGCCAGCCGGAAGAGAGAAGCAGCTTCAATGAAGAAGGAATCTACCGGGGCTGCGCCATCAAACAGGTGGCTTCCGGGCGGTTCGGAGTAACCAGCCACTATCTGGTCGATGCCGGAGAACTGCAGATCAAGATCGCACAGGGGGCCAAACCCGGTGAAGGCGGGCATCTCCCCGGGGCGAAGGTGTATCCCTGGGTGGCAGCTACGAGGCATTCCACACCCGGCGTAGGGCTGATCTCTCCGCCGCCGCATCACGATATTTATTCCATCGAGGATCTGGCGCAGCTGATTTATGATCTGAAAAACGCAAACCGGGAAGCGGAAATTTCCGTAAAGCTGGTATCGGAAGCCGGAGTCGGAACCATTGCTTCCGGAGTGGCAAAGGCTGGGGCCGAAGTGATCCTGATTTCCGGCGCAGAGGGTGGAACCGGGGCAGCGCCCCGCAGTTCGATATACAATGCCGGGCTTCCCTGGGAAATCGGCCTGGCGGAAGCGCATCAGACACTGATCGCCAACGGACTGCGGAACAAGGTGCGTCTGGAGACGGACGGAAAGCTGATGACCGGCCGGGATGTAGCCATCGCCTGTATGCTGGGAGCGGAAGGCTTCGGTTTTGCAACCGGCCCGCTGGTGGCTCTTGGATGCATGATGATGCGGCTCTGCAATCTGGACACCTGCCCGGCAGGTGTGGCAACACAGAACCCGGAACTGCGGAAGTTCTTTTCCGGAAAGCCGGAATATGTGGAGAACTTTATGCTGTT
>CACZQT010000030.1 GCA_902783295.1 uncultured Lachnospiraceae bacterium | reverse complement strand
GGACCGTGAACATTCAGAAGCAGAGGTGAGTATCTATGGACTATCAGGACATCAATGCGCGAACCATCGACGGGTGGATTCGCGATGGCTGGAAATGGGGCCAGCCCATTTCTCATGAAATATACGAAAAAGCGCAGAACGGGGAGTGGGATGTCCTTCTGACGCCGACAAAACCGGTTCCGCACAGCTGGTTTGGAGATCTGAAAGGCAAGAAGATTCTGGGCCTCGCCAGCGGCGGCGGACAGCAGATGCCCGTATTCGCGGCACTTGGCGCTGTGTGCACCGTGCTGGACTATTCTCCCCTTCAGATTGAGAGCGAACGCCTTGTCGCAGAGAGGGAGGGCTATGATATCCGGATCATCCGCGGGGATATGACAAAACGCCTGCCTTTTGAGGATGAGGAATTTGACCTTATTTTCCATCCGGTATCCAACTGCTATGTGGAAGAAGTACGTCCCATCTGGAAAGAATGCTTCCGGGTTCTGAAGAGGGGAGGATACCTGATCTCCGGGACAGACCATTATTTGAATTACATCGTGGATGCGGAAGAAAAGCAGATCATAAACACGCTTCCGTTCAACCCGCTGCAAAATCCGGAACAGATGAGGCAGCTGGAAGAAGATGATTCCGGCGTTCAGTTTTCCCATTCTCTTGAAGAACAGATCGGCGGCCAGCTGGAAGCCGGCTTTAACCTGCTGGCGCTTTATGAGGATACGAACGGAGAAGGACGCCTGCACGATATGAACATTCCGACATTTCTCGCCATGCGCTCACAAAAACCGTGGAAATAAGGGCAGAGGGACAGTCCCTCTGTCCTTGAAATAACGGGAGTAAATTCCTGGCGGGACCAAAAATATTTCTATGAGGAATAACGATTATGAAGAATTACAGATTAGCCTGGAGTATAAGCCTTATCATTATTGCGCTCACTAATATTCTCATTCTTATCAGCAATAATACCGCATTCAATCTGCCGGATGGGATGACACGTTTCTTCGGCGTGCTGGACCTTTGCTCGATAGTGGTGCTGGTTTACACAACGGTAAAAATGCGGCAATAAAAGCCGGCGATATGCCGTTGGGCAGGTGACTGCCAGGGCAGAGGGCTGCTTTTGTGGAGACAGGTGTGACAGGGGGACGTTTCTGTTTGTCACGGCTTGCCGTGACAAACAGAAACGTCCCCCTGTCACACCTATAGGCAGATCATATATCAGACGCTGTGTTTTACACGGTCATGTTCTTCCGCACGCTTGGCGTTGTTCCACTGCTCCATACTGCCGACCAGGTATCCTGTAATCCGGCGGATTCGCTCAAACTTAACCCCTTCCCCTGCTTTTTCATTCGAAGTTCTACTGCATACGCTTTGTTCGTTCATATCTCACACTTCCTTTTTTTCTCTTCTATCCATGAAAAGTGTTGAAAATGTACCGGAGTTGTCACACTTGAAGATCTTCTGTGAACATTATAAATCGAACAAACGTTCGTGTCAATGGGGAAATGAAACAGGAGGATATTTCTTTGGAAACCGATTTCTTGACAAAAAACAATACAATTACTACAATAAATTCGTTATTGCTTTTATTACCTAAGAATTCGGAAAATGACTGTATGAGCTGAGGCCGGCATAAAAGAATAATACGGGGAATCGGATATGAATACATCTGCAGCAGGAGATCAGCAAAGACTGGAAGCTTTCGAAAAGATGCTCTCGGACATACAGTCGCGGGCAGAATTCGAAAAGACGGAAATGGATAAACTGAAAGCGGCAGGAAAAGAAAAATCTGCCACATACCGGCAGTACTTCGGAAACCGCATGCTCTATCGAATGATGCTGGACAAATACAGGGAATACGGACTGCAGGAACCATAGAACAGCTGGAGCAGGACAGGACAAGAGGACTGTCTCTGTATCGCAGCCTGCTGACTGCTTGAAAATGGGGTGAAAAGAATATGGCCCGACAGAGTATTTTTGATATGAAGGTCTCGAAAGTCTATCCGCTGCTGCTGCAGAAGGTGGAACGAAAAGGGCGTACAAAGGATGAACTGGATGCAGTCATCGCCTGGCTGACAGGTTACGATATGGAGCAGGTGGATCAGGACATGACCTATGGCGCCTTTTTTGAGAATGCACCCATGATGAATCCCAGGGCTTCTATGATCAAGGGAAAGGTGTGCGGCATCGATGTGGAGACCGTCGAAGACCCGTTGATGCAAAAGGTACGCTGGCTGGACAAGCTGGTTGATGAACTTGCCAAAGGAAAACCTCTCGAAAAGGTTTTACGGTAAAAGAAATGAAACATTACGAGTACGACGAAGTTCTTCACGAGATGGCGGATAACGGCGGGGCATATGTAGCTTTTCCATGGGATATCCGAAAGGAATTCGGGAAAGGCCGCGTGAAAGTACATGCCTGGTTCGACGGTATTCCTTATAATGGCAGCATCGTAAACATGGGGGTGAAAAACCCGGACGGTTCGGTTTGCTATATCATCGGTGTGCTGAAAGCAATCCGGATAAAGCTGAAAAAGCATGACGGCGACACGATTCATGTTGTCATTGAAGCAGAGGAGAGCTGAGTTCACTTTGGCATCTGC
>CACZQT010000029.1 GCA_902783295.1 uncultured Lachnospiraceae bacterium | reverse complement strand
TACGCCACCATGGATCCGGCCAGAGAAGTAGGCGGTGATTTCTACGATTTCTTCCTGATCGATGACGACCATCTGGGCATGGTCATCGCGGATGTTTCCGGCAAAGGAGTGCCGGCCGCCCTGTTTATGATGGCATCCAAGATTATCCTGCAGAGCGTCGCCATGCTGGGTCAGTCCGCTTCGGAGATTCTTTCGAAAACCAACGAAGCCATCTGCTCGAACAACCAGGAGCAGATGTTCATCACCGTCTGGCTGGGCATCCTGGAAATATCCACAGGCACCATCCGGGCGGCCAACGCCGGCCATGAATATCCGGCTCTGATGAAGAACGGAGTTTTCTCCCTGCTGAAGGATAAGCACGGCCTCGTGATCGGCGGCATGGAAGGCGTCCGGTACAGAGAATACGAGATTCAGCTGGAACCGGGGGACAAGCTGTTCGTGTACACCGACGGCGTGCCGGAGGCTGCCAATGCGGATAATAAGATGTTCGGAACAGAGCGGATGATCCAGGCCCTGAACGAGGAGCCGGAAGCTGCCCCCGAAAGGACTCTGGAGAATGTCCGTAAAGAAGTGGATGCATTTGTAGGCGGCGCAGAGCAGTTCGACGACCTGACTATGCTCTGCCTCAAATATAACGGACCACGGGAATAGAGAGAAAAAACTGAAGCGGACCGGCGGCCCGCTTCGGATGGAATGAACCGCCCCATTTTTCGAAAGGAGAAAAACATGGAATTCAAGTACAATGGAGCTAAAACATGGCTGGACGATGAGAACGGAAAACAGATCGCAGTTCTGGACCACCCGGAGGTCCGCCCCGGCGTAGTCTGCTTTACGCATACATTCGTCGATGACTGCCTGCGGGGGCAGGGCGTTGCCGGAAAGATCACCCAGTTTGCCGTCGACCGTCTGAAGGAAGAAGGAAAGAAAATCGAGCTGACCTGCTCCTATTCCATCAAATGGTTCGCCAAACATCCCGAATATACAGAGCTGCTGGCTGATCCGGAAGCAGAAGCCGAAAAAGCCCGCCAGCTGGCAGGACCCGCCTGCGGAGTGAAGCAGTAAGAGCAGGGCAGGGAGGCAGAGGGAGACAGAGGGACAGTCCCCGTGTCCTTTGGGACACGGGGACTGTCCCTCTGTCTCCCTCTGTCTCTGCCTCCTTTTGTCATCCTGCTTATTTAGCTAAGCAAAAAAATCCACTATTTCAGGCGGATCTGTGGGTGGGGCGCTGTGCGATGAGGCATTATAATGGGACATACAACAGAATGGTATCTGCCCGGAAGGTGATGGGTGGATTCTTTTCGTATGAGGAGGACAGGATGACAGACCGGAAACCGACCGAAAGAGTAGAAAAACTGATGAAATTCGTCCGGGCACCCAAGATTGTGTTCAGCGTCACGAAAGCGACTTTGTTTACAGAAGCATATCGGAAATATGAAGGCGATCCGAACGTGATCCGCATGGCGAAAGCACAGGCTTATATGATGGAGAGAATCCCCATTTTTATCCTGGATGGGGATCTGATCGCAGGGGCTCCGGCCAGCAAACCCATGGCTGTAGAAGCGGATTTCTGGACAAAGGGAACCTGGCAGAAAGAAGGGATTGAGTCACTCCGCAAGGAAGAATATTCCATTTCCGATGAAGAAGCGGAAAAAATGTACGAGCTTACGGAGTACTGGCACAAAATCATTCCGGAATACAAGCTGTACGATCTGTACGATGACACTATGTGGGCCTGGAAGCGCAGCGGATATCTGCTGCCGGTCAACCGTACGCTCGAGGAAGCGGCGGGTATGGGTTATGCCTGCAACGGTATGGATATTATGCCGGAGGCGGATACCTACCAGATCGATTATGGCTATGTAATAGGGAAAGGCCTTCAGGCGGTTATCGATGAAGCCAAAGAAGAACTGTCCAAAGTCACTTCCATGAGCATCCGCTGTGAAGAGGATATCGAGAGGATTTATGTCCTTCGGGCCATGATCATCATCAATGAAGCTGTTATCCGCTGGGTGGCCAGATACGCGGATCTGGCAGAGAAGATGGCGGCGGAAACCGGGGATGAAAAGAGAAAAGCGGAACTTCTGGAGATCGCAAGGATCTGCCGGAAGATTCCCGCGCAGCCGGCGGAAACCTTCCGGGAAGCGCTGCAGTTTCAGTGGTTCCTGTTCCTGATGATTTCCTGCCAGACTACGACTCCGCTGGGACGGATGGACCAGTACCTTTATCCTTACTATAAGCATGATATCGAGGCCGGCCTGATCGACGATGAGACCGTCCTGGAATATCTGGAACTGTACCGCCTGAAATTCCTGCAGATGAAGAATACCTCCGGCGGTCAGAGCCGGCTGAAATGGTCCGGCCAGGCCCGCTGGAATTCCGTTACCCTGGGCGGGGTGGACAAGGACGGGAAGGACGTTACCAATGAACTGTCATACCTGTTCCTGGAAGCAGCATACCGGTGCCGTGTTCCTCATCACACCCTGCATGTCAGAGTCCACGAAGGAACGCCGGAATCTCTGATGCAGAAAGCAATAGAACTGGTGAAGACCGGTATGGGCATGCCTTCATTCCTGAGCGACAATTCCTACATCGGGAACCTGGTGGAATGCGGCGTGCCGCTGGAGAAAGCCAGAGACTACTATATTATCGGCTGTGTGGATGTGACGGTGCCGGAAGGCTGGGGCATGGTATTCTCCATGGTGGTAACGGCGCTGGCTCTGGATACCTTCATGCATGACGGATACAGCAAGCAGCAGGGGCTGCAGCTTGGGCCTCACACCGGCGATGTCCGTGACATGGCGACCTATGAAGAATTCGAAGACAAGCTGATCGAACATATCAAGTTCTATATGGATTATTTCGCGCAGGATATGCTGCTGCGCTATCTGACCGGACGGAAAGAAATGCAGGATGTATTCCCGATTTCCCTGTTCTCCGACGGTGTAAAAGTGGGCAAGATCGGGAAGATGCGGGAACTGCCTTACGGAATCGGGCCTACCATCAATGTGGGTATCGGAACCATCAACATCGGGGATTCCGTGGCAGCTGTCAAGAAACTGGTTTATGATGAAAAGAAGATCACCATGAGCGAGCTGCTGGATGCCATGGATGCAAACTGGGAAGGCGAACGCAACCAGGAAATCCGCCGCATGTGCCTGGCCGTACCGAAATATGGAAATGACAATGACGAAACAGATGCCATCGTCGCCCGTATTTACGACCGCATCTGCGATGTGGGACGCCAGATCGACAGCTACCGCGGAACCAAATTCCGTGTCGCGGGCATTTCCATTACCTCCCACGATCCGGGCGGCCGGCTGATGGGAGCTACACCGGACGGACGTTACGCGGGTACGTATCTGGCGGATGGTGCTGCTTCTCCGGAACAGGGCTGTGATGTCTGCGGTCCTACGGCGATGCTGAATTCGGCCATGAAGCTGCCTCAGCTGAAACTCCAGTCCCTGCTGCTGAACATGAAAATGCATCCTTCTGCTCTGAAAACGGAAGAGGACTGCCTGAAGTTCTCCATGATGATCCGCACTTATCTGACACAGGGCGGCAAGCAGATTCAGTTTAACGTGGTGGATCATGAAACTCTGATCGAAGCACGGAAAAAGCCGGAAGAGCACAAGGACCTGATCGTACGGGTAGCCGGGTACAGTGCGTACTTTGTACAGCTGAATCCGAATGTCCAGGATGAACTGATTGCAAGAACCTGCCACAGAGCTGTTAACTAAGTGCATTGAGCCGGCAGGGACGGGGAGACGGGAGTCAGGGAGACAAAGGACCGTCCCCCTGTCACGTCATGCAAAACCAGGGGCGGACTACCGCCCCTTTTTCAAAATGAGGCGGAGAGTCATGGAAGGAACCGTATTCAACATTCAGAAATTTTCGATTCACGACGGCCCCGGAATCCGGACCACCATTTTCCTGAAGGGCTGTCCCCTGCGATGCCGCTGGTGTCATAACCCGGAATCCAATCTGCCGGGCCCTCAGCTGATGCTGTTTCCTCATCTATGTACCGGATGCGGGAGCTGTGTGGAAGTCTGCCCGGAGAAAGCGGTTGCCATTCAGGAAGGGAAAGCGGTCACGGACCGGGTACGGTGCGTAGTGTGCGGAGCCTGTGCGGCCGTCTGTCCGGTACAGGCCAGGGAGATATCCGGCCGGAAGATGACTGCAGAGGAAGTGATTGCCGAAGCAGGAAAGGACTGGAGATTTTACAAAACCTCCGGCGGAGGCATCACCTTCAGTGGGGGGGAGCCTCTGGCACAGGCGGATTTTGTCCTGGAGATGATTGCAGAAGCGGAGAAAAAAGAACTTCGCATGGCGATCGAAACCAGCGGATATGCGTCCTGGAAAACCGCAAAGGCTGTTTTTTCTCACATGCAGACGGTCCTGTTCGATATGAAAGAACTGGATGATGAACTGCACAGAAAACTTACCGGCGTATCCAACCGCCTGATTCTGGAGAATCTTCAGAAAACAGCTGACGAACTGGCCTGCCCGGTCTGGGTACGGATGCCATTAATCGCCGGAGTGAACGATTCGCTTTCCGAGATGAGAGAGCGGGCGGCTTTTCTTTCACCCATGAAGAGCAGGATTGAAAAGATATATCTGCTGCCGTTCCATGACCTGGGAGTGTCCAAGCTGGTTTCTCTGGACTGGTCCACAGAAACAATGCAGGCTTACCGGGCACCGGAACCGGCGCATCTGGAAGCCTGCAAAGAAATTCTGGAGAAAGAAGGTTTTGAAGTACTGATCGGGTAGCTGCCCGGTCCACGCCGCGGCTTTTTTGTACGGAGTATGAAGCAGCCCGGTTCGTACAAGGGGCTTAAAGGTGCACCGTGTTTTACGGTGCTTCTATTCTGGCGTTTTCCGGCGTCCAGGCGGTCACGGGCATTGTGGTAGAAAGACCGGTGCCCAGCACATTCGCGTGAAGCACGGTATAGTCGCTGTTTCCGAAAAGATAGCAGCACAGACAATAGTCATCAATCAGGATCGTCTGGATTTTTCGTACCATATCCAGCGATTCTTCAGGATCGGCGGAAAGGGCATGGAGAATCGTCTCGGTCAGTTCCGCCGGTTTTTCCATGGAAACGTATTTCTCGTCTCCGACCATGTAATTATATAACTGCGTCAGAGTATCATACTGGGCGGATCCGAAGGTTCCCATAATTCCATCCCAGCCTTTTCCCCCCAGAAGCATTCTTGTAGAGAGGGAATTACTGACCGGATTCAGCGTCAGGCGGATTCCGACCCGTTCCAGCATGGACTGAAGGGTGTGCGCCAGGGCATCAACGCTGTCTGCAGTTTCATCATAGCTGAACACAGTGGAGAAGCCTTCCGGATATCCGGCTTCCGAAAGCAGCCTGCGGGACAGATCCGGGTCATATGTATAGCCGGCAACTTCTTCATTATACGTGTCCATTCCCGGCAGAGCGTACTGGTTGGTCAGGGTTACAGTGTCCAGGTAGATGGTATTGGCCAGTGTTTCCCGGTTGATGGCATGACAGACAGCCTGCCGGACCCGTATGTCAGAAAAGGGAGATTCCGGATCGGCAGAATCGAAAATCAGACCCCAGGGGCCGGTACTGGCTACGGCCTGTATGGTGTAGCCTTCGGCGGAAAAACCTGCCAGTGAAGAAAGATCTCCCCGGATCAGCACACTGTAATCACCGCTGCGGAAATGTGCCTCCCGGCTGGATGCATCCGTATCACAGACAATCTGGATCATATCCAGACAGGGCTTTTCTTCCTGCCAGTACCTGGAATATTTCTGATAAGTGATGGTCCCGTTTTCCGCCCGGGAAAGGAAGCGGAACGGCCCGGTTCCCACAGGATGGGAAAAGGCCCATTCAGTACCGTTATTCTCACAGCTGGAAGGAGATATAATCAGACCCTGAACCTGGCAGAGACTGGGCAGAAGGGTATTGTCCCACTGATCGAGGAGAACAGTCAGCTCGTATTCACCCGTCACCAGGATATCCGAAATATGAGAGGTGCCGGTGGCAGAGGCCTCTGCCTGCCGGAGAAGATTCCACTTTACGGCTTCTGCATTGAAGGCGCTGCCATCGTGAAAAGTAACGCCTTCCCGGAGAACCAGAATCAGTTCTTTCTGTTCCCGTCTGGCTTCATAAGAAACCGCAAGCCAGGGAAGAAGCTGCCCGCCCGGGGTCAGGCGGAACAGGGTTTCCAGGGCGGGAGCGGAATGCCTGAAAGGGGACCCGGAAGTCATAGCCGGAGGGTATCCCAGAACATCCACCGTCCTGCTGTCACAGATTACCAGTCGGGAAGGATGATCGTCATGACTGTCTGCGGAAACAGCGGCTGCAGGAAAAAGCAGAACCATGACCGGAAAAGACAGGATAAACATCTTAAGACAGCCGGATAAAATCAGTTGCTTTACGGTCTGAAAAAGAGAGCTGTTTTTCGGGAACAGATAACATTTCATAAGAATTCCTCTAAAAATCAGGCGGTCTTATGCAGCTGCCGCCAAAGAATGGCAAACGAAAAACCTATCTGTGTATCCACCGGAAGCTGTCCGGGGAAAAATGGACGCCAACAGAGTCACTCCCGGATACTCCCATCATTAATATACATGATGGAACAGGGAAAAAACATCCACAAAAAAGCCCGAAAGAGTGGATTATTTT
>CACZQT010000028.1 GCA_902783295.1 uncultured Lachnospiraceae bacterium | reverse complement strand
TCATAGTCAATGCCGTTCAGGATACCGCGCAGGTCATGGTCGCGCGCGTTCAGGAGACCGTCCAGCGTCTCGCCGTAGAACGGCGTCTTAATCTCCTGCGCATAGGTCGGGGAAACCGTGGTGATGGCATCCGCGTACACCAGGCCGCCCTTCAGGAGGTTTGCATCCTTGTAGGCTTCCAGCTTGTCCGGTGTGAAGAAGGAACGGTCCAGGCCGGAGATGCTCTCAACCGTCTCCACGTCCCACTTGCCCTGGAACCGGAGGTTATGGATGGTCATGACCGACTTGATGCCGCGGTAGAACTCATTCTCCTGGAAACGCTCCTTCAGATAGACCGGGATCAGGCCTGTCTGCCAGTCGTGGCAGTGGATCAGGTCCGGCCTGAAATCCAGCGTCGGCAGCGCCGACAGGACCGCCTTGGAGAAGAAGATGAACCGGCGGATCTCATACAGCGTATCGTCCGTGTACACCGTCTGGGTATTGAAGAATTCCTCATTGTCGATGAAGTAGTACGTCACGCCATCCACCACTGCCTTGAACAGGCCGACGTAGACTCTCTTCCACTCGAAATCCATGTAGAAGTTGGTGACGTACTCCATCATGTCCTTCTTATCCTGGTACATGCAGTTGTACCGCGGAAGGATCACGCGCACATCGTAGTATTCCTTGTCAATGTCCTTCGGAAGGGAACCGACGACATCCGCCAGTCCTCCGGTCTTGATGAACGGCAGGCCTTCGGAAGCCGCAAACAGAATGTTTCTCATGGCTTGTCTCCTCACTCAGTATGTTTAAAGTCAACAGTTGCAAAGATCTGTCAGCTGACCCGCCAGGCCAGCAGGATGTACAGGGTTAAAATCGGCAGTTTCTTTACACGTTTATACAACAGCGCATCTGCCGTTTCTTTATCTTACCAGAAAAACAGACGGCGGAAAAGCACGAAATGAAGTTCTGAAGATCCGTCTGTCATGCATCCTCCTGTTGAGGCTTGTACGCTGTGATCGCTTTTCCCAGCTGCTTCGGATCCAGCCCGCCGTCGGCCAGCGTACTTTTCTTTTTCAGCTCCGGCATAATGTTCTTTTCCGTAAAGATCAGGCCGTTTGCCTGCCCGTCAGGATCGCGCAGCACAACACCGGGGGATGTAAAAACCCCGATGACCCGTACGGGGATCTCCTTTCCGGGAGATATCTCTGCCAAAACCTTTTTGAGGAGATTCAGATAGCTCTGAAGCCTGGGCAGCGGATTCGGAATGCGCTTTCCCACGCCTTCAAACGTCTGTTTCCAATCCTGATCGGGAGTCCTGCCGGGTGAGATAATACCCGGGTAGCCAAAACAGTTAATGCCGATGACTTCGCTCCTTGTGACAAGGATCACCGTCAGGGTAGCTATCTCCCCGTCCAGGGAAAGCGTCCCCGGAAACAGGTAGAAAAAGTGATTGAGCTTTGCGTAGGCAGCAAGGTCGGTAACCACCGCAAGCAGCTCCTCCTTCCTGCCTTTTCCCTTCTCACCGCGCGGTTTTGTATTCTCCGCTTTCACTCCGCCGCCTGTCTGCTTTTTCTCCGTGCCCCTTCCCGCCAGGAAACTGCCCGGAAACTGCCCGCCATTCTTCCTTTTATACTGCATGTACAGAACATAGATAAAGGCCGTCACTGCCAGCAGCAAGATCCCCTGTACCATGTCTTATCCCTCCGTGATCGCGGTTTCGCCTGTCCGGAATTCATCCCGCCCGCTCAGACAAGGTGATATTTCCGAAGCAAAGCATCCCGCACATTTGGGTCCGCAGCTGCCTTCTCAACATCCGAAACCAGGCCATCTGCCAGCAGCAGTGAGATTAGTTTTGCCATCAGGTCTTCTCCTTCTTTAAGGCCTTCTTTTCGGCCTTCTTCCCGCATCTGTTCATCCCGCTCAAGTAATGTCATATATTCTTTCCTCCATCGGATATGCTTCCTTGCTTCTTCAACACTTTTCTCGAGGCGCTTTGTCAGATCACTTTCCGGTGCATTTCCGGTAACATAGGTCAGGAATGCTTTCAGTTCATCCGATACGTCATCCCGGCTTCCCTTCGCCGCAAGGATGATCTTCTGCGTTCCGTCCCCGAGCTCCAGATCCCTGTTCTCTGCACATATCGTTCGGAAACTGTACTTGTGAAGCCCTGTCTCCGGAAACAGATTGTCCAGGCAGATGAAGATGATATAACTGTTCTTCAGCTCACGGAACGCACTTCCCCGCTCCATCTGGTTCAGGTCGATCATGCCCTGATAGTATCTGGTCCTGTATGGAAGCTCTCTGACGCTGCCGGTCTGCATTTCAATATTGTAAACCGTGTTTTCATCATCTTCCATGTAGATGTCAAACCGGACACCCCGCCCGTCGCTGGTCAGTTCGATCGGCATCTG
>CACZQT010000027.1 GCA_902783295.1 uncultured Lachnospiraceae bacterium | reverse complement strand
TTCTTCGTCACCGAGGATCTGTGTATACTGTGTGCTGCCGCTGGTGTTGCTGAAAGGATAGGCGGAGCCTTCATAGTAAACACTGTTGGCGTTCGCCAATTCTACCGCACCGTTTGCAATAAAATGAAACTCCACACGCGGTGTTATGACAATACCGTTTTCGTGATCCACAACACCGTACACGGAAAAGCTGCCGGCATCAAACGAAACGGCTTCAAACTGCTCTGAATAGCTGTAAACATCAGCATCCAGTACCTCAATTCCGTCCTTACCGAAGTGGACTGCAGCAAGATTGCTGTCCCCATCGGTATTCTGATGGCCGTTATAGAAGATCTGGACCTGCACCGGCACCTCCGGCTCGATCTCCCGGCCGTTCAGAAGAATCGAGATATCGAAGAACCGGGCAAAGCTGATCATCCCGATGCCTGTTTCCACTGCACCGGCTGCCTGGGCTTTATAGTTCTCATATTCCGGTGTGCCGTCCATGATCTCAGTGACATGAAGCTCGGCACCATCCGGAATCCCGGCATCATGATCACAGGTGACCTGGATATAATACGTTCTGCCGTCGGAAGCGGTGATGGTCTCCTCCAGGATCTTTCTTGTGACGACATAGGAAGAGAAGCTGTCTGCAAAGAACGTAACCGTGTTGCCGGAGAAATGGCCCTGGACCGGTTCGCGGCTTCCGTCATCTGCGATATGCCACAGGGAGAGCTCCTCCCCTTTCACCAGCGCGTCCTGAATGACTGCGTTGGCAATGGACACCGTAACGGTCTCGTCCGGCTGGAATTCCTCTTCCTCGTTATGGTACATCGTGATGTCCATCGCCATGATGGGCTCTTCGCGGACAAACTGGAAAGCATCCGGATCCTCTGTCACCATTTCCGCGGAAATGGTTGTTGAAAAGGCACCGGAAATCTGAATATTTGTGTCCGGATCGTCGGTAGACGCAGAAATGCTGCGGACCGGCTCCTGCGTAGTGATGATCATGCGGAGCGGAATGTCCTTCGTCCGGAAGGACACGCTGCTTCCGCCGGCCTGTGCGGCCGTATTCTTTTTGGGTGTGCTGTTTATGCCTGTGTCCGTATAGACCAGAACACTTTTTCCGTTCTGGAGGGCAGAGTAGATCTGGCTGCTGGTAATCTCTATCTGCAGTTCGCTGTTCGGTACATACTCGTTTCCATTCTGATCCTGTAAGGTGATCAGATAACCGAACAGTGCGATCTCCTTATAGATATCCTCTTCAGCGACTTCCTCGACCTTTACCTTTGCAGTTGCCCCCTCCGGCAGCATTCCGGAGATCTTGATGGTTGTTCTGGACGCATTGTCCTCCACTTCCATGGGCCTGTCCTGAAGGGTCTTCCAGGAATCTGTCATCCAGGAAAACAGGCCGTCAGTATCTTTCTTTTCCGTATAAGTCTCTTTTTCCGGAACAACCGTCAGCGTCTGCTGCTTAAGAACAGGCTCAGGCTTTTCCTCTGTTTCATTATCCTTCTGATCGTCCTTGTCTTCCGTATCTGAAGGTGTCTCTTCCGGTTCCTTTGTCACATCCGGGTTCTCAGGAGACCCATCCTGTGTGCTGTCGGTACCGTTGTTCCCGGAATCGTCACCTTGCGGAATACTGGATTCCTCGGGAGGATTCACGCTCTCTTCGGAGTTTGATCCGGGCGCTGCCGGAGATTCCGCGCCGTCAGAAGCATTGTCAGTTTCAACAGGAGCTTCTGGAGCATTCCCGGGTTCCTGCACTGATGATCCTTCTTCCCCGGAACCTTCCGCCTCAGCGGAAGCAGGTGATTCCTGAGGCGGAACCTCAGGCTCTGTCTCAGACGCTTCTGGGGCCATCTCCTCTGCCGGAGCAGACGTTTCCAAGGGGGCAATCAGTTCTGCAGGAGCAGGCGCTTCAGCAGAAACTGTGTCAGCGGGAGAATCCGTGGCAAACGCAAATACATTTGCATATCCAGTTGTAAGAAGAAAAGCTAGAAACAGGCTCAGCAGTCTTGTGCTTTTTTTCACGGATCTCTCTCCTTTCTGCATTTTAAAGATTTGTAACTTTTCGTTAATAATATAATACAACAGCTGTTGAAATGTCAACATTTTTGCCTGTAATCCGACCGTTTTTGCGGTAGATTTTCTGTATTTTCGTGGTGTGGA
>CACZQT010000026.1 GCA_902783295.1 uncultured Lachnospiraceae bacterium | reverse complement strand
TGATTTGTCAGAAAGTATACCATACTCCTGAAAAAAGTGCAATCCGGGTTCCTTTCTGTCATCCCGTAAAAGGACTCACCACACCCTGCTCAACAATGAGAGTCTGTCCGAATTCCGGACGAAACTCTTCTGCAGGAAAGCAGTTGCATCTTCTTGCCGGGACAGCTACAATAATCCAAAGAGTTTCTTCAGTCCGGACATCAGGTTCAGTATTCAAAACACACTGCTGGATATCGGTCCCCGCTAATCTTTCCTCTATAAAGCAGGTGAATTTCATGCATCATATGCCGCGTTTTCATATTCCCCAGAAAAAGACTACAGCCCGGGACATGACCACCGGACCGATTCTGCTGCACATGGTGCGCTTTGCGGTTCCGCTGCTGCTGGGCAACGTCTTCCAGCTGCTTTACAATACCGTAGATACCGTTGTGGTCGGCAACTTTGTAAGCACACAGGCGCTGGCGGCCGTGGGTTCTACGACCATGATCGTGAACCTCATCGTTTTTTTCTTCAACGGGCTCTCTCTGGGAAGCACCGTCATCATCGGACAGAGCTACGGTGCCAAGGATCAGGATGCTCTCCATACCGCCGTGGAAACCACCATGGCCATGACCTTCCTGACCGGCGTTCTGTTTACAATTATCGGAGTTCTGATGGTGGATCCCATGCTGCGCTTTATGTCTACACCGGAGGATGTGTTTCCGGAAGCCGGCATTTACCTGCGCATTTATTTCTCAGGGATTTCCGGACTGATGATCTATAACATGGGCAGCGGCATCCTGCGCGCAGTCGGCGATTCCAGACGGCCTCTGTATTTCCTGATTTTCACCAGTGTAATGAACATCATCCTGGACCTGTTTTTCGTTCTGGCCCTGGGGCTTGGCATCACCGGCGTCGGGTACGCCACCATCCTCTCCCAGTTCGTTTCCGCCTTCCTGGTTCTGCGGCTGCTGACGAAAACCAACGATATCTACCGGCTGGAATGGAAGGATCTGCGCCTGCATCTTCCTACCTTCGGACGGATCCTGGCTATCGGTATGCCGGCTGCGATCCAGTCCACCATCACCGCCTTTTCCAACGTCTTTGTGCAGTCCTATGTCAATGTCTTCGGCTCCTCGGCTATGGCGGGCTGGAGCTGTTACAATAAGCTGGACCAGTTTATATACCTGCCCATGCACAGCATGGCCAGCTCTGCCACCACTTTTGTCAGCCAGAACATTGGCGCGAAGCAGGATGAGCGGGCCAGGAAAGGCACCTTCCACGCCATCGCCCTGACCCTTCTGATCACGGCGGCTGTATCCACGACACTCTTTATCTTCGCAGGACCTGCCACCCGCTTTTTCTCGCAGGATGAAAGCGTGATCGCGTACAGTTCCCTTTTCATCCACACCAATGTCTTCTTCCTGCTGCCGAACGTCGTCAACCACGTGCTGGCCGGCGCACTCCGCGGCCGGGGAGATTCCAAGGCTCCGATGTTCATCATGCTGGCCTGCTTTGTAGGTATCCGCCAGATCTATCTCTTCACCGCTACCCGCCTGATTGCAAATACACCCGTCATCGTCGGGCTGGGTTACCCGGTCGGCTGGAGCACCTGCTGCATTGTGGAACTCACCTATTATTACCTGCGTTATTTCCGGCACAGGAAATAGTTTCAAAAGAACACCTGCCGTAAGCTGAAAAGCCCGGCAGGTGTTTTTCTGTTGTCTGAAGCAGGACAGCTATGTGATGGAACGTGCCTGGCTTTACCCGGCCAAAGGCTCCGCGTCTCTCAGCCTGCAGATCTCCTTCCATTCCTTTACAGCAAGTGCCATGGTGCACACGAAGGCCAGCAGGTCCGCTACCGGTCCGGAATAGATTAGCCCGTCGATCCCGAAGAAACGGGGCAGGATCAGATAAAGCGGCAGCAGGAACAGGATCTGGCGGGTCAGCGACAGAAAAACGCCCTTTCCCGGTTTCCCGATCGAGGTAAACAGGTTCGACGAAATCGGCTGTAAGAAATTGACCAGAGTCAGCATCATAAAGATCCGGAAATACCGTACGGCAAACCGGAAATATTCCTCCGAACCTTCTCCGAAAAG
>CACZQT010000025.1 GCA_902783295.1 uncultured Lachnospiraceae bacterium | reverse complement strand
TCTGGAGGGAGCCGTCATGTCGTAAAACTTCCCGTCAATCAGTTCCACACGCCGTTCCTCCGGCAGGGCGTAGTAATCATCAATGGTATACAGGACTTCTTCTTTCAGCTTATAATCCCACGCTGTTTCCTGCACCACACTGGCAGCGGGCCGGGAGAAAAGTGCTTCCGACCGGCGTTTCCTGGCGGCCTCCTCCTGAAAAACACGTTCGATGGCTTCGATGGTTCGTTTCCTGGGTGATTTTGTGGTTCCGCCGAATATCTTCTGAACAGTGCCTAACGGAATTCCGGAAGCCGCCGCAATCATCTCGCTGGTGAGGCCGAATTCGGCCTTTCTGAATTTCATTTCTTCCAGAGTCATCATAAACCTCCTGCAGATCAAAGGATAAAAGCTCAATAAATTCAATTTAGATTTATAATATCCGAAATATTACCATTTGTCAACCGTAAAGCAGCAGGCACATATTCCGCGATTATACCGTTTCCTGCCCAAATACCATCCAACTGCACTGCGACGAGGAAAGGAGAGAGGGCAGTTTTTTGGCTTGAAAACACTCCGGCTGGAACCGGACAGGGGTTGTCTTCTCATTAAGGAAGCACTATACTTAAGAAAACACTGATAAAATGATGACGGGGTTAAAAGGTATTTTGCCCCCGACTTTGATACAGGTTGCTTCGTGCTGCGCATTTCACGCAGGAAACCCTTTAATCAGCGTTTCCTTAAGCAAAAACGACAGGGATAAGGGACAGGGAATTATGACGAATACAGACAACAGGCTTAAGCTGCCGGATTATCATCACTGCCTGGTGAATCTGGCGAATTCGGTGCTGCAGAAATTTGATGTGGATCCGGTGCACAGCACTCTTCCACTGGCGGATCAGGTGCTGGCCGGTAATCACAGGAATACCGTCATTCTTCTGCTGGATGCGCTGGGAACATCCATCCTGGAGAAGCATCTGGACAAGGACGGTTTCTTCCGGACGCATCTGGCGGGTTCTTTTCATTCTGTATTTCCGCCCACAACCGTGGCTGCGACGACGTCTCTGTTAAGCGGACTGTATCCGAATGAGCATGGATGGCTGGGCTGGGATATGTACTACCCGAAGCTTCAAAAGAATGTAACCGTTTTCCAGAATACAGAGCAGCTCACAGAGAAAGAAGGGGCTGTGCCGGCGGCCATGGATTTCACAGGGAATAAGATATGGACCCGGGATTCACTGGCGGAAGTGAAAGAAGCTGCCTGCTTTCCTGTGGCATATACCTATACTCCTTATCAGTCGATCATAGAAAGGATTAATACAGCAGGAGGACATGCGTTTGCTGCCTCGCCTTTTATGCCGCCCTATCCCGAAGATCTGGAGGCTGTACTGCAGCGTGTCAAAGATCTGTGCGAGGAGCCGTACAGTAAATTTATCTATGCGTACTGGGGCGAGCCGGATTCCACCATGCACGATACGGGAACTGTCAGCCGGGAGACGCATGAAATGGTTATTTCCCTGGAAAAAAGGATTCAGGAATTCGCATCTTCTCTTTCAGATACGGTGATGCTGATTATTGCAGACCATGGACATATGGACAGCAAAAATCTCTGCATCCTGGATTATCCCGAGGTTCTGGACTGCCTTGTGCGCCTGCCGTCGATAGAGCCCAGAGCATTGAATCTGTTTGTAAAAGAGGAAAAGAAAGCACTGTTCCCGGGGATTTTCAGGAAGCATTTCGGAGATAATTATCTTCTGCTGACGAGAGATGAAGTGCTGCGGGAGAAGGTATTTGGCATCGGAGAGGATCACACCGGCCTGTCGTCTTTCATTGGGGATTATGTGGCAATAGCCACAGCCGGCATTTCCATATTTAATACACATTATAAGGCGCAGGATATGCCCGGCGTTCATGCCGGAATGACCCCGGAGGAATATACGATTCCACTGATCGTTATTGAGAAGGAATAAGAGGTACGGACATGACGCAAAGCAGCAGAGAAGAATGGATTCGTTCCCGGGACAGCCTGATCACGGCGCTGTTGTCTCTGGGGTTTCCGGAAGAACTTGGCCATGCCATTGCAAAACACCTGGGAAGCCCGAAGGCGATAGACCGCATGACCGTGTATCTGAATAATGTGCAGCCCAGGACAGCCGAGCTGGTGGTCGACGAAATGCTGTCGATCCGGAGTGAGATAGATGCATGGCGGGAGAGGAAGGAAGCCCTGGAAGCGAATGCGGCATACAATGAAATGCTGTACTATGGGCTGGGGACAGAAGAAGAGGAATAAGCAGTGCCGTACTGGCAGAAAAGAACTGCACAGGAAGAAAAGCGCTGTACAGGAAGAATAAAAAGCCCAGGTGGTGAAGCGCAGGCGCAGAAGGGAGCTGGTGCCGATGTCCGAGGAATCCCGGAAAACAAAAAGAAAACGCATTACTTTTTACGGATGGGTACAGGGCGTCGGCTTTCGCTACCGGGCCATCCATGCGGCCGCCCTGGTCGGCGCTACCGGCTGGGT
>CACZQT010000024.1 GCA_902783295.1 uncultured Lachnospiraceae bacterium | reverse complement strand
TAGCACTTATGATTATACACATATTTTACTGCCCAGAGATCCCAGTCCGGATCTTCCGTCCCCCGGTAAGCACCAATCGAGCGGTATGGCAGATTTCTTCGAAGATAATCATATATGATTTTCAGTTTTTCGTTTTTACCGGCCAGAGGATTTTCTTTCAGAATCTCGTCTGCCCACTCACTGCAAAGAACCATGACCTCCAGTTTTTTCCTGTCGCGGCTGCTCCCGGGTCTGGCCTTACCGTTTTTCAGTAAACGGATCTTATTGACGGTACTGTCTGTTATCATGTACCCTTTTCCTTTTTGGCGTACATTGAAAAAATAATAAGCACCGCTGATCTTTCTCCATCCGGTTACCTGAATTCCTTTTTTGTTGAAGGCGTATTTCCTGCCATCGATCTTCTCAATCCGGTATTTTTCAGTTTTGCCGGCTTTGATTTTCTTTCCGTCTTTGTAATATACGTATCCTTTTTCCGTTCTCTCCCACCCGTTTTTCTGAAAAGATCCGGCTGCCTTCACCGGAAAGGCCTCCCTTGAAACAGCCAGCAGCAAAAAAGCAGTCCAGATCAAAAGAAAACGGCTGCAATTCTTTCTGAAAGATTCCGGGCTCCCCAACCCTTCCTCTTCTTTCTTTCTTCTCCCACAGTTATCCATGGATAACATCTCCTGTCTGGATTTATGCAAAAGTCCTTAAACCATAAGCCGCCTTCCCCTCGGAAATTCCGCATGGAGAAGGCAGACTCGTTATTTTTTATTGATTCAGTTTATTTCAATTCAATGCCCCAGATCTCACAGTCTCTGGTTCCCACCACCAGATAATTTCCGAATACCGCTGGAGACGCTTCGATAGTGGCATCCCCCAGGCTGATATGATCCCAGGTTTTCCCTGTGATTCCATCCAGCATGAACAGCGTTCCTGCAGAGGTGCAGTAAAGCACTGTCCCGGTTCCATCCTCCTCGTATACACAGGCGGGGGAAGACCAGGCATAGGCAGCCTCATGTTCCCAGACGACTTCACCTGTATCCTTGCGAAGACAGGCCAGCACGCCGTGTCCTGTATCTTTGGTCATGGAAACCGTCACATAGATGTAATCGTCCAGTCCCAGACGTCCGCAGGCAATCGTTGACTGCACGCCTCCGGAAACCCCTTCTATCGAATGGCAGGTATAGTCTTTCTGCCAGATGATTTCTCCGGTTTCCGCATCGATCTTCCATACCGGCACTGCTGCGGTGCCCCAGCTTCTCCAGCCCAGATGGAAAGAAGTACTGATATACAGATACAAATGTCCGTTTTCCACAGAAAGCACCGGTGTGGAATTGGAATCGTCCAGAATATCCTGCGCCCAGACGGGGGTCAGGGTGTTCAGATTCAGGCAGAACAGATTACCGCCATTGTCGGCTATGAACATATAGCCGCCGTATACGGCCGGCGAATCCTCCATGCCCTGCCAGTAGGCATCGTCCGTCATCCGGCTGCCCTCATAGCGCCATTTGACCATGTGGTCCGGCTCCACGCTCAGTGTGCCGGCTGATTCATTATAGGCCGAATTCAGGTGCAGCAGATACAGGAGGCCGTTTTCTCCGGGCCAGATGAGGGTGTCCGAGGCAGCGTCTACCAGCGGAGAGGCATCGAAGAAGCTTACGGTTTCCCGGTAGGCGAATTCGTCCATCGGCCCGAAGGTATACAGGATACTGCCGTCTATGAGGCTGATAATAAATGCACGGGAGCGGCCGTTGTAGCTGGTATAGCCCGAGCCCACGTACATGACCGGATATCCTCTCGGATCCAGTGCCCCGGCTCCCTTAAAAGCATAGCCGATGTCCAGGGTATCGCGGGTCTGTTTTCCGGTCACGGCATCCAGGAAATAGATGCACCCGTCCAGACAGGCGTAAATGGCCTCGACCAGGTCGTCGTCTTCCTTAGCCCAGTCATACATATTCATAACGGCCTTTGTAGACTTCGGCCATTTGACAAGCAGCGGCTGGCCGGTCCATCCGCTTCCGGTCCAGGTTTTATTATTATATGTAAAGGTGCCGGTATCCGCAGTCCAGTTAACCTGAAGGCTGTGGCTGTCCAGGCTGACTGTCCCGTAAGACGGAGCGTTGCGGAAATTATTCCCGCGGAAAGTAATAATTCCTTCAAGTTCCGTATAGGACGTACCCGCCCGGAAAAACATATTCTGCCATGTTTTGTAATCCGAAACATTTTCCAGGATTGTCCCGTCCACCATGATTTCCGAAGAAGTAATCAGCCGGGAAGGTTCGGTGCCGGCCACTGCATGGGGAGAAAAAGGAACCTCCTCATCCCGGTAATCCGCAGCAGAAGGGAGGCTCTCTTCTATGGTCTCCGCTTCTATCGCTGCCTCTGCTTCCATTTCTATGGCCGCTTCAGACGCTTTCCGGGCATTTGACCGGATCAGGCCGGAAATGCCTCTCACAGCTGCTGATATTCCCAGCACCAGAACAGCAAGCAGCAGGCATCCTCCCAACAGCATAATCAGCTGTTTTCTGCGCCGTGCCTGTTCTCTTCTTCTTTTTTGTACCAGGGCCTGCCTGGATTTTTTTCTTTCCTCGTATGATGAATGCCTTGGTGTCTCTGTCGCCATGCCGATCCCCCTGCTTTCATGTCTTTTCCGCCCCTTGCAGAAAAAACATAAAAAGTCCCCAAACGGCTTTCATCGTAGCACAAATTTTCCGGCTTGTGTAGCCCTTTCCGTCAGGTTTTCTATTTCACTCCGGATCCCGAATCGTAGCCGAATTCCCTCAGAAAAGCCCGGAAAGCCTCTATCCCTTCCCCCGTCGTACAGCTGACCGGAAATACGGTTTTTACACCGGCGTATTCCAGCCGTTTCCGCGCTTTTGTGATATCCGGCTCTATATCTGTCTTTGTGATCACGCCGATGGCCGGTGCAGGAAACATCGATGTAAAGGCCGGCGGGAAATACATCTGCACAGCATTTGCCTCTTCTACCAGCACCACCAGATCCGCATCGTACGAACTGACAAGCAGGCTGCGGTTCAGCATCCGGCGTTCCAGAAACTCGCCGGGCGTATCGATAATATGGGCCTTTACCTGAACCGTCTGTGTCTTCTGATAACGGATCTCTTCTCCGCACAATACCTGGGAAAGAGTGGTCTTCCCCACGCCTCTCTGCCCGATAAAGATCAGGTTCTTCGTCCTGTTGTTTTTCCCCGGTTCTTCTTTCATCATGTCTTTGTAATTTCAGTGGGAGAAAATCCCATCTTTGTGCAGAGAACTTCCAGAACAGCCCGGAGAGATGACTCCACGCTGGAAACATCCCCGCTGATAATCACCGAACCGCTGAAACGGTCTACAAAAACGATCTCCACCTCTCCGGATTTTGTACAGACATCCGCAGCTATAATCGCTGCCTCGCTGGGCGTAATGGTCAGAATCCCCAGCGCTCCCTCCTGCTCATCCACCGCCCCGATTTTTCTGTACAGATCCTCCACCGGATTCGCGATCACATGGGCGAGAGTGACCTGCTTGCCGGGAACATATTCCTGTATAATCCGCTGTTTTGATTCTTCAAACATGAAAAACTCCCTCAGTCAGCTTTGCTGACAGCTCCCTCTGTGAAGGAACCTTTTTCCACTCAATACAGGCTTTCAAACAGCACCGGATCCGGATTCGGGATCACGACCTGGTTCAGAAGCATTCCCTTATCCTGTGCCTTATCCACTCCTGCCGCCACTGCCTGGGAAACGGCCGACGTATCACCGGTCAGGAGAACATAGGACTTGCCTCCGATTCCCATGCCCAGGCGTATATCAATGAGCGTCACATCTGCAGCTTTCACAGCGGCATCGCCGCAGATCAGCGCCTCGGTCACGCTGAAGAACTCCATCATCCCCACGGCGTTCTTGGGCTGAGGGGGCACGCAGAGATTGATTGCCTCCAGAACCTGTTCGTGAACCCGGGGAAGCACCAGCGACTGAATGACCCACCTGCCGCCGATCTCTATGCCTTCTGCTATGGAAGAACGCACTTCCGCCGTCTCCCCGGCAATCAGTACATAGTACTTTCCGGGGCATCCGGGCTTTGCGAAGATCAGATCCACGTCCGCTTTCTTCAGCATCGCATCTGCCGCTTCCAGACCTTTGGCAATACTGTTCAGTTCAAGGAAACCAATGGTATCAATCATAGGAGGCCTCCCTCACTATCTATTACAATACGGTCTTTTGTCACACTGGCAACGATACCGTCCACACTGCTGTGGATCACCGCGCCAAGCGCTCCCTCGGGGGGAGCCGCAATCAGCCGTCCTTCACTGACCCGGTCTCCGGCCTGCACCAGCGGCTGCGCCGGAGCGCCGACATGCTGCTTCAGCAGGATTTCAACCTGAGGCGGATTCAGTTCTAGACATTTATCCGGATGAGCTGACATATATTCGGCCAGCCCGACCCTTGCGGTCAGCGAAGGGGCCGGTATCATCCGATAATTCCGGAACGGCAGCGGTTCCGTGGAAACCCCGTCCGAGCGGTAGCGGATGCCGGCTGCGGCGAGTTTTCTTTTCAGCGCTGCGTTGATGCTTCGGGGAGCCAGTCCCATAGGACATGCAAACCGTTCGCACACCCCGCATTCACAGCAGATCGCCGCATTCTGAATGTCTCTGTCCTTCAGCATATCGTCATCTACGCCTGAGCCGGCCGTTGCCATCTTCCTCATGATCTTATGCGGTTCCAGCGGATGGCCAAGAAGATGTCTCGGACAGAGATCCGTACAATAATGGCACTGGATACATACTGAGCGCGCGCGGTTAATCATCTGCTGCAGGCCGGGAGAAGCAAATACGGCGCTTTCCGGCAGCACCAGAATTCCGGATGTGGTCTTGGTGACCACTTCATGGCCAAGCTCTTCTCCGGAAACATATCGTCCCATCATCGGCCCGCCGATCACATACTGCCTGTTGAATTCAGCACGAAGGCCTGCCGCTTCCATGCATGCTTTCAAAGGTGTCCCTACCGGGACATGGAGCAGCATGGGTTCGGGGACTTCTCCGCCTATCGTCAGATACTTATGCGTCAGCGGACGGTCCTCTGCCGCCTCGTACACAGCCAGCATAGTGGCAATATTCGAGACAACCGCTCCCACGTGAATGGGAATTCCGCCCGGCGGAACCACACGCCCGGTCACCTCATAAACAATCATCTGCTCGTCTCCGGCAGGATAATAGTTGGAAAGGCTGAAAACCTGAATCCGGCTTCCCAGTTCCTGCACCGCAGACAGAAGAGCTTCTCTTTCCGCGTGATAATAGTCTTTGATCGCGATGACAATATGCGCTGCCCCGACCTGTTTTCCGCACAATTCCGCGGCAGAAACGATCTCCTTCGCAAAATGGCGCATCAGGTATTTGTCCGTATTCAGAAGCGGTTCGCATTCCGCACCGTTGATGATCATATACTCAGCTTTGCAGTCCAGCTTCACGTGGGTGGGAAAACCCGCGCCTCCGCATCCGACCACGCCGGCTCTGTAAACCTGCTCCAGCAGCATCAGCGGTTCCTCCTGTTCTCCAGATCACGCTCCACTTCCACGGAATCGATTATGCCTACAATGACCGTATCGATGGAGACATCATCCCTGCCGAGAGCTCTTCTGGCTGTACTTCCGCTGACTACCAGAACTTTCTCTCCGATGCCGGCCCCGACAATATCCGCGGCCACAAAGACATCTCCCACATACTCAGAAAAATAGTCGATCTGCCTGACCATCATCAGCTTGGCGCCGCCCATAGAGTCATCTTTTTTCGTTGCCCAGATATTGCCCACAACTTCGCAAATGATCATGAGCTGTCTCCTTTCGTCCGTTGGTGGCCCGTTACTGCCGGATCACCGTTATTCCCTCCGCTTTCAGTCGGTCCGCGGCCAGGGCGGTTATAATGGTGTTTTTCGGACAGACCAGTTCTTTCTGGTTCCTCCCGACAAGCTGCAGCACTTCTCTCTCGGTGATCAGGTTTTTCCCATTCCCCTTTCCGGGAATGAACGCAGCTTCGGGAGATATCGTCTGCCCGCAGGCCTGCGCCTCTTTGCAAGGGGGCTGGTTCCCGTGACCAGTCTGCAATTCCGCCAGTACACGCAGAACCACTTCCGTTATCAGCTTTATCGTGTTTTCATCAAACTGATTTATCTGCATGTTCTTCCGTTTCCTCCTGCTTTCAGACAGTCCCTTGTGAGCAGACCCACAAAGACTGTTTTGCGCATTTTACATAGTTCCGATTTACAGTGCATACGCCGGATTCCCATGTGCCAGAGCAATCCCGACCGGAGTGATCAGAAGGGGATTTCCAGGCTGCATGACAGCAATCCCGGTGTAACGCTCTATCACTTTGTCCAGACCTTCCAGGCAGCAGGTACCGCCCACCAGACAAAGCGTTTTCACATCATATCCTTTTACTTCGTCAAGGATGATCTGGCCCATCTTCTCTATCACAGGCGTAGTAAGGTGAAGCACTTCGCTGCGATTTGCCGGATCCAGCTTATAGGCTTCCGCCTCTTCAAAACGGATGTGCCTGTTCCCGGCAATCACCAGGGTAAGATGAGTGCCTCCGGTGGGCTGGTCCGCGACAAAAACCACCCGGCCGTTTTCTATAACAGAGATACCGGTCGTTCCTCCGCCGATATCCACCACTGCTCCGTCCTTCAGTCCCAGAAGCAGATTGGCTGCCGTAGGTTCATCAATAATACCTGTAACCTCCATCCCGGCTGCCTGCGCCACATAGCGGTGGGTGCGGCTGTCGGTCTGTTCGGTCCCGGGCGGCATGGCAATCGTACATTCGGCAAGCTCCCGCCCCAGTTTTTCTTCCGCCGAAGCTTTCAGCCGTTTTACAGTTTCGCAGGCTGCATGATAATCCACCACGACGCCATCCTTCAGGGCGTTGCTGCTTTCCATTTCGCAGGCCAGCGGTCTGCCGTTTTCATCCAGCACCACAATCACTGTAAAGCAGGTTCCCAGGTCCAGTCCCACTTTCAGTTTTTCACCTTCCGATGCACGGCGAGGAGTCGTTCTCATGCACCGTTCCACTTCTGTAACATATTGATTAATCCCGGAAAAATCCATTCTTATCTCCAAGTACCGTATTTAAGGGCGTACCAGTCCAACCGCATCTTTCCCGATATGGGCAGCATTCGCTTCATCAAAGTCTATATGCATGAATTTGCGGAAGCTCGGTTTCACCCGCACCACCACATCCTGAAACGTCACGGGACGGTCTCCTTTTACTTCCACGGAAACGAGCTGTTTATCCTGAAGCCCCATCTCCTTCGCATCTTCCGGCGCAAGATGAATGTGGCTGCGGGCTGCAATGACTGCCCCGCGGGCTTCCAGTTCACCCTTCGGGCCGATGACCGCAATATCCGCCGCACCGGAAAGATCCCCGGATAAGCGGATCGGAGGGTTGACCCCCAGAACACGCGCGTCACTGAGCGAAAGCTCCACCTGGGTCGCCGGCCGCTCCGGTCCTAAAACCGCGACGTTCGTCATCTCTCCCTTTGGTCCGCGAAGAGCCACCCGCTCTTCACTCAGGAACTCTCCCGTCTGGGACAGCTCTCTTTTGCACGTCAGCCGGTGACCGGTTCCGAAGAGTTTTTCCACATCGCTTTTTGTCAGGTGAATATGACGGGCAGAAACCTCCACCGGTACCTGCATTACCTTCGCGGGAACAGATGCCGCCTGACAGCATTGAGTTCCTCCCCCCGCTGCCTGACAGCCGTCAAACTCCCCGCCGGCTGCCCGGCAGTATAAAATGTACAGGCCGCTGCTCAGACGGTTCAGGAGTGTGGCAATATCCCCGCGTTTTACGGAAGTACCCTCGATAAACGCACAGGAAAAAGCCATTTCAACTTCCCTGGACTGTGCGCGCAGAAGGTTCAGCTCCAGGGCGGCATACCTCATATCCGCTTCCGGAGGCTGATGCTTCATGTTGTAATATATTTCCGGATGATGCGAGCGTTCCCGCAGTTCTTCCGGGCTTAGGCCCAGAAACGTCCACTCAGGAAGCGGTTCGTTCCTGACGTCTGCCGCCATCACCTTTCTCAGAAGCTCCACGGCTTCATAAAGATATTCCGCAAGCTTCGGACTGTTGTATTTATAGCATTTTGCGATCACCCGGAGAAGCTGTGCCTGAAACGTATCCAGCTTGCCGCGGAACGTGATCCTGGGATCATTTTTCGGGACCAGTTCCTGCGCATTCAGATTTGTCATGTGCTCAGGTTTCGCTTTTCCCGGACTGACGGTCACAGGGCGCTGTACTCCGCTTCCGGCTTTTCTTCGTTCGATCCGCAGTCCGTGATGTTCCGCAAAAATCCTGCTCTCCTCGGTGATGACCGTGTCCGGATCGATCAGGAATTCCCGCTCACCGCGCACAAAAAAGCCGATGCGCAGATCACTTTCTGTCAAAATTTCCATCATATAAGCCACCCCTGTTTCCGGAGGTCAATCATTTATCGCTGTTCTGCAGTACAGGAAGAATGTATTCCACTTCCGGATGAGGACGAGGAATCACATGTACAGATACCAGTTCGCCGATGCGTCCCGCTGCAGCCGCGCCTGCGTCTACAGCAGCTTTGACAGCGCCTGTGTCGCCGCGGACCATGACCGATACAAGTCCGCCGCCTACATGCACCTTGCCGATCAGAGTTACGTTCGCCGCCTTTACCATGGCATCCGCCGCCTCGATGGAGGCAACCACGCCGCGGGTCTCAATCATTCCCAGTGCCAGTGTTGAATTGCTGATAGCCATTTTTATTCTCCTTTTCTGATTTTGGGGAGGAAGTCTTTCATTCAAGCCTCTTATTTATCGCTGTTCTGAAGTACCGGCAGAATGTATTCCACTTCCGGATGAGGGCGGGGAATTACATGCACGGATACCAGTTCGCCGATGCGTCCTGCCGCGGCTGCTCCTGCGTCCACGGCTGCTTTGACAGCGCCTGTATCACCGCGGACCATGACTGATACAAGTCCGCCGCCCACATGCACTTTGCCGATCAGAGTAACATTCGCCGCCTTTACCATGGCATCCGCCGCTTCGATGGAAGCAACCACGCCGCGGGTTTCAATCATTCCCAGTGCCAGTGTTGAATTATTCAGAGCCATTTCAGTTCTCCTTCCTGTTGATTTGTCTGTAACTGTTCAGAGCCATGCGAAATTGGTAAAAACATACACTGTGAGTTTGCTCGCAGGGGGCTGTTTTTATCATTGTTTATTCTGTCATTGATTGTTTTATCATTTATTCCGGGCTGCTGTCACTGATTTCCCAGTCTGGAGAGCACATTTCTTACAATGGCTTCCAGCTGGTCCCTTGAAACGCTCCCGGCTGATGACGGTCCAAACTCCGGCCGCGGCGGATTGCCGCCCCCCCTCAGGTCGGCCAGTTCCTTCACCCCATAGGCTACTCTCCGGATATTGATCAGGTGCAGCGGAGTGATGTTGTCCGAAGTGGAACTCTTTCCGACGGAACCGCACCCGAGCGTCAGTGCCGGCGGCAGGGATGTCGTAGCCCCGGTGCCGCCGAGAGATCCCGGTGTATTGACCAGCAGCCTGGAGACCGGTTTCTTCAGAGCAAATTCCCGGATAATTTTCTCGTCCTTCGAGTGGATGGTCATCGTATGACCGATACCCTCGTTATTCAGCAGTTCTATGCATCTCTTACAGCAGGCTTCCCAGTTTTTCTCTACGTAGAATGCCAGGATGGGGCAAAGCTTTTCTCTGGAATAGCCGTTTTTATGAGAGACCTCCGTCTGTTTTGCCACCAGAACTTTCGTCCCTGCAGGCACGCAGATACCGGCAAGTTCCGCAATCTTTTCCGCGCTTTTTCCCACGATTACCGGATTCATGGTACCGTTCGGACGCAGGATGAATTTGCCCAGCCGGTCGATGTCCCCATCCGGAAGCATGTACCCGCCCTGCGCCTGAAGTTCGGCAATGACCTCGCTCTCGATGACAGCCTCCGTAACGATGGACTGCTCACTCGCGCAGATTGTACCGTTGTCAAACGTCTTGCTCTCGATAATATGACGGACAGCTGTTTTTATATCCGCGCTCTTTTCAATATAGGCGGGACCGTTTCCGGCACCTACGCCGATCGCCGGATTGCCGGAGCTGTACGCCGCTTTTACCATAGCCGGGCCTCCGGTGGCAAGAATCAGTCCGACCTTCCGGTGTTTCAGCAGTTCACTGGTTGCCTCCATGGTAAGCGGTTCTCCGATCACCTGTACTGCATCCTCCGGGGCTCCGCTTGCCTTCAGCGCTTCCCGGACCAGTTCCACCGTGGTACGGATCGACTTTCTGGCATTGGGATGAGGGCTGAAGATAATCGTGTTCGCTCCTTTCAGGGCGATCAGCGATTTGTAGATGACCGTCGATGTCGGGTTGGTGGAAGGCACCAGCGCAGCAATGATACCCACCGGAACCGCCACTTCACAGCATCTGGCTGCCGGATCCTCATGAATGACGCCGACTGTCTTCATATCCTTGATGGACTCATAAAGAACCGGGCCTGCCAGGTTGTTTTTCAGTACTTTGTCTTCCCACTTTCCGAATCCGGTCTCCTCTACAGCCAGCTTTGCCAGATACTCGGCCTTTTTATGACATGCTTCCATCACGTTTTTCACCAGACGGTCGATATCCTGCTGTGTCCAGCCGGAAAGCACTTCCAGGGCGGTTTCGGAACGGCGGATCAGATCACGCACTCCCTGTATGGAAAGAAGATCATCATCCAAAGTCATTTTCTCACCTCGATTCTTTTAACGCTGTACAGTCAGGGCTTCCGGATGGGCTGCGGCAAATTCCACCGCTTCTGCGAAAGCGATGCAGGCAGCCCGGCAGGCGGCCTGCTCCCCCGTCAGCAGTCCTCCGGCAAAATTGGTTTCCGTAGGCGGGCCGTAAAACACTCTCAGCTCCACCTCCGCACCTTTCAGTGCAAAATCCATGGCATACAGGGCTTCGAGCGGAGGTGCGATCAGATAGGCCATGGCCGTCCCTTCCGGGACTTCCGCTATTTTGGAGAGATAGCTCCCGGTGCGTGAAATGGTCTGGTTAAAATACACTACGCTGTCATCGTCATTTGCACTGTAGAAGCAGCTTTCGTTTTCAATATACTCCACCATGGCATCCAGCCCGCTTTTTACATCACTGGGATCCGGTCCGGAAAGGATGCCGATGAATTCTCCTGCGTATTTTGTGCTGGCATTGGCCGACCCTGCGTACATCGAACGTGCATAGGCAACCTGCACATCCGCCTTCTTGGTGGCTTCGTCAAGGGCTGCATAGGAAACATCATCAATGTCCGTAGTGATCAGCCCCAGCGCTTTATGCCCTTCCGGCACATCCAGTCTGGCCAGCAGCGCGGGATCGCAGTTCGGCAGGATTTTCATGTTCAGTATCTTGGCTCTTACAGGATCACCTCTCATTTATCATCCTCCCTTTTTACAGACTGAGGTCCACGCCGCTTGCTTTCTTCTCCAGCATAATCCGGATGATCTCTGCCACATAGGCGCCGGCTTCCACGGAGTTGATGCCGTCGCGGTGGATATTGCTGACTACGGTCCGCACAGATTCCGGATTTCCGATCGTCGCGCGGTAAACCAGATAAGCACTCATACTCTCTGCCGTGCTTAAGCCCGGTCGTTCTCCCAGAAGAACGCAGGTAACTTCCGCATCCACGATTTCGCTGATTTCATCCATGACGCCGACCCGGCCGAACTTCACGAAAAACGGCGTCCCCGTACTGATTCCAAAACTCTCAAGACCGTTCATGATTGCGGGAAGGATATCCCGCACATTGGCCTCCACCGCTTTGGAACTTAAACCGTCGCTCACATAGATCTGCGCCTGTACATGTTTTTTGCATTTCTGATCGATGATACGGCGGCCTTCTTCATTCAGCCTCCTGCCGAGATCCGGCCTTGTCAGATAATTATTTTTATCGGTGCAGCGCGTCTGCACGGAAAACAGGTTCATCTCTTCCAGCAGCGCCGGATCCACCTCACTGAATACCGAATCCCTGGCTGTGGCATGGTTCGCACGCAGGGTGAGCATGGTCACCGTATTCAGCCGGGGGCCGGAACGCCCCGCACCGATGCGGGCGTTTGTCATCTGCCGCATACGGTCCATCATTTCCACATCCATGGGATTGGCGATCAGGATGCGCTGGCGTACCTCCGGGCTTGTGATATCCACCAGCTGGTCGTCGGGGATGTCATCCCGCTCTTCCCGCGCGCCATCTGTACTTCCGGGACCTGTCTTCCATACATCCCCGGCCGGAACCGCTGAATCATTCTTCGCCGGGCTGCCCAGGACTTCCGTGATCACTTCACGGATCAAAGCTTCCAGTTGATTCTGATTCATCGTCATTTCCCCCGTCCCATAAAGATCGTAGGATCTCCGGCATATTTCGTCAGACGTCCGTTTTCCATAATGCCCATTTTCTCACACCAGATCTCGAACTCCCGGATCGGGCGGAGTCCAAGGATCTCTCGAACGGCATTTGCGTCATGATAGGAATTTGTCTGGTAGTTCAGCATGACATCGTCGCTGGCGGGAATGCCGATCACGTAATTGCAGCCTGCCGCGGAAAGCAGTGTTGTAAGATTCTCAATATCATTCTGATCCGCCATCATATGATTTGTATAACAGCAGTCGCATCCCATGGGAATACCGGTAAGCTTGCCCATAAAATGATCTTCCAGCCCTGCGCGGATCACCTGACGGCTGTCGTACAGATATTCCGGACCGATGAAGCCTACTACGGTATTCACCATAAACGGATTGAAATTCCTGGCGAACCCATAACAGCGGGCTTCCATGGTCACCTGGTCGGCGCCGAAGTTGGCTTCCGAACTGAGTTCCGACCCCTGCCCTGTCTCAAAATACATGACATTCGGACCTGTGCCGTAGCCTCTGTGCTTCATCAGATCCCAGGCTTCCATCACAATCTCGGTGTTGAAACCGAAAGCTTCATTTCCCTTCTGCGATCCGGCGATACTCTGGAAAATGGTATCTGTGGCTGCTCCCTTCTTCACAGCCTCTATCTGGGATGTGATATGTCCGAGTACACAGGTCTGTGTGGGGATTTCATATTTTTCTTTCAGCTCATGCAGGGCATTCATGCATCTGGCAATATTGTCCGCCGTATCATTCACCGGATTCAGGCCGATGAGTGCATCCCCGACACCGTAGGAAAGACCTTCCAGGGCGGAAGCGATGATGCCTTCCACATTGTCCGTCGGATGATTGGGCTGAAGCCTGGTAGAAAGGGTGCCCCGGAGACCGATGGTGGTATTGCAGTGTGCCGAGATCCGGATTTTATTGCATGCGTAAATCAGATCCAGATTGCTCATGATTTTGGCGACGGCCGCGACCATTTCCGCCGTCAAGCCCCGGCTGATACGTTTAATATCTTCTTCCGAGGTTTCATAGCTTAAGATCCATTCCCGGAGTTCCGCCACAG
This sequence comes from uncultured Lachnospiraceae bacterium, assembly GCA_902783295.1. Classification (GTDB taxonomy): domain Bacteria; phylum Bacillota; class Clostridia; order Lachnospirales; family Lachnospiraceae; genus UBA3305. The sequence goes on along the minus strand of CACZQT010000024.1, from coordinate 6,842 downwards.
ACCAGTTCTTGATCTTTTCGTAGATCGTCATATTCAGGCCGTCGATATTCAGCCGGGTGACCTCGTCTTCTTCATAAGGAACCGCAGGATGATTGTACAGATCGCTCAGCAGAACGTTCGAAAGCACTTCCTTGGCGGCTATCCTCTGAAGCTGGCTTTCCGCAGCAATCCCGGCAAGCACATCACCGGATTTTTCTTCGTTGGCTTTATTCATCACATCTTTCAGGTCCCGAAAGCGATGAATTTCGCCGGCCAGTTTTGTTTTCAGTCTCATATGATTTCTCTCCTGCTTCTTTGCCGGATTCACCGGAAAGTCATCCTACTACAAGAGTCTTTACCACTACCGGTATGGCAACTCCGTTCATGATCGGACTGCCGAGATCCACGTAATCTCCCTCACGGATGCCGATGCTGTCTATGCAGATCAGCTGTCTGTCAGGCATCTTCCGGCGGATCGACTGCCCCAGGGATTTTGCCATATCTTCTTCAATAATCAGGATTACCGGAATCTGTTCCAGCCCGGGACGGCTGTATACATTTACCACATGATCCGCCATTTCAAGGATCTCCGCAAACCTGGGAGAACGCCATCCGTTCCATCCCAGTGCCAGGATCCGGTCATCTGTCGTTCCGGAAAACCACAGCAGGCGGTCTGCCACATAGGCATCGTCCCCGCTTCTCCAGCGCCTGACTTCCTCATCCGAAAGCTTCAGTACGGGAACATTTTTCAGCGGCAGCAGCTCCGGAGTATAGGTGATGGTCGAGCCGCTGATCGAAACCAGGTGTACGCCCGCTCCTACAACAGTCGCCCTGATCATTTCCGCCGAATGTTCCACTTTCGAAGAGGAAAACCAGCTGCACCGGCGGATGGACCTTCCCAGAAGGACTCCTATGTCTCCATACGGAAAATCATCATCGCTGTTCCCGAAAATACAGGCTGCCACTCCGCCCGAGAAAAAAACAGCCGTATCCCGTGAGGCTCTCTGGAGTGAACCTGCGTTTTTTGTTTTCACAGCCTGCAGCAGAGGATCCGAATCCGGATCAAATATCTGCAGGAAGATCAGTTCCGCCATCCTGTCGGTAAGGATTGAAAGCTTTGACGGATCCGCCTGCTGTCCGGTTTCCAGGCCTAGTCCCACGGCATCAGATATACGCCTGGCAGACGGACTGATATAAGATATGATTCCTGCGTCCACCCTTACCTGACGTCCTCCGATGTCCAGGCAGGTACAGGACGCCACCTCACCGTTTTCATACACGGCAATGTTTGTGGTCCCGCCGCCGATGTCCGCATTGACGGAAACACACCGGTGTTCTTTGGACCAGGCCGCCGCCCCGGATCCCTTTCCCGCGATGATGGACTCCAGATCCGGTCCCGCCGTGGATACAACAAACTGTCCTGCGAAGGAGGAAAGCCTGTTCAGAATCCGTTCGGCGTTCTGCTTTCTGGCCGCTTCTCCCGTGATGATCGCTGCTCCGGTGGATATTTCGTCCGGTGTAACCCCCGCCGCTGCGTACTCTGCCTGTATGATGGCAAATACACCGTCCTCATCGATATCCACTTCGTTCAGGAACGGAGTAAAATACACCTTGCTGCGGTAAAGTATTTCCTTGCTGACTATATGGATCCGGGGAACCGTAAACGCAGACGCCTTGTTTTCAATGACGAGACGGCTGATCACCAGCTGTGTGGTGGTGGTACCGACATCGATTCCGATACTGAGAATCTCCATGATTCCTCCCGGGTCTTTAAACGTTCACAGAAAAAAAGGCAACAAAACCAGCCTGAAGTGAAACACTTCAGTTCCCGGCTTTGTTGCCTTTCTTCCCACTCCCTTGTGGTGAAGCGATTCAATTAAAGTGAAAGACAAATTCTTTCATTTCTGTTCTTTTAGAGTATCACCCGGTTCTCCCCGTGTCAATAATTTTTACAGAATTTTACAGAATTACGGTCTAAAAATCTATCCGGGCACTCAGCCCCCGTCCGGAACCGGCCATTCCGGAACTGATACTCAGCACACCCTTGATTTTATCGCGGACCGTCGCTTTTACAATATTCAGCCCCAGAGAAGCCTGTTTTTCTATATCCCCCTCAAATCCAACGCCGTCATCGCTTATAATCAGACTGTGATACGGCGGATTTTCTTTCAGATCTATTTCAATCCTTCCCCGCGCTCTCCCCGGAAACGCGTGTTTTACGCTGTTGGTAATCAGTTCGTTGACTACCAGCATCAGCGCGCCGGCCATCTCCGCAGAGACTGTCAGATCACATCCTTTGATATCAAACTCCACCTGGCATTCATCTGACGGAAGGCAGGTGAGCGCGCATTCCGCTACCCGCCTGATGAGAGGCTTCAGTTCCACCTCCGTCCCCGCGTTTGGAGAACTCATCATTTCATGGAGGGCTGCCACCGCCAGAATCCTCCCGACATTCTTGCCCAGAATCATCTCCGCCTGTGTATTGCCGCAGCGCCTGGCTTCCATGCTCATTATGCTGGAAATCATCTGCAGATTGTTTTTGATGCGATGGTTCATTTCACTGAGCTGAACTGTCATATAATGACTGGAGAACACATCCGAAGATTCCGGGCCGCCAAGACTTGCCAGTGTTTCCACCAGCCTCTGGTTTGTCTGTGACACTTCTTCGTATTTACGGTTATAATCCAGACGTTCCTGGATGTTCTTTTCCCGGATCATGACCGCAAATACTTCCCCGGCTTCGTTGAACAGCGGAACCGCATTCTGCTGAACCGGAACATTTTCCTGTGAAACGGCCCTGAGTTCGCGGGACGGTTTCCCGCTCCTGAAAGCCCGGAACACCCCGGGTTCTTTATCCGGCAGCGCCAGCTTGCCGACAACGTCCTCCTGATAAAGAGAAGTTCCGTCTCTGCGTCTGGCTTCCGCGACGACGATTGCTTCGGAGCCGTTCCTGCAGAGACAGTCCAGAAACACATCCGCCCCGCAGAGTTCCGCAATGGCCGGAAGATCTTCCGCATATCTTACTGTCAGCTCCTGGTCTGCCGGGGAAAGGTTCGTATACTTCCTGCAAAGTGACAGAATATCTTCGCGCATGACCGCTCCTTAGGTACAATGATTTATTCCAGTATTTTTGCCGCCATTTCACGAATAGAGCATCCGGCTTCTTCAGCCGCCGACCGGATCCGCTTATAAGCAGCGCGGTCCGAAATCTCATACTGTTTCATCAGTTTTTTCTTGGCCCGTAAAAGAATCTCATCATCCGCATTTGCTGCGATAATCCTTCTGGCATAGCCGGCAAGAGACACACGTTTTTTCATGCTCTCCTGCTGCAGGAAGGACATGGCTTCTTTTTCGGTCATGCCCTGCTTCTCGATCAGAATCGACCTGGCACGGCTGATCACTTTCTGGTCCTCAACCTGTTTCCGGGCTTCCTCTTCCCGCTGTTTCGCTTCCTCGTACCGTCTGCTCTGGGCAATCGCTATTTCAATCGCGGGCAGCAGGCTCTGGCTTCGGATCGGTTTCACGAGATATCCTCCGACTCCGATCTGCTTTGCGCGTTCAATATATTCATTATCGCAGAAAGAGGTGATCAGGATCACTGTTTTCGCAAGCCCCTCTTCCATGATCTGGCCGGCAGCTGTCAGCCCGTCGAAAACCGGCATGCTGATGTCCATCAGCACAACATCCGGTTTATGCCGTCTGGCCAGGTCCACCGCGTCAAAGCCGTCCCCGGCTTCAGCTACAACCTGTATTCCGACCTCACCCAGCTGATCCGCCAGATCCATGCGGATAATCGGTTCATCATCTACGATCAATGCCGTATATCCCATATCCGTTCCCTTCCTGTTCAACCCGGTGAATAAGCCTCCAGCTGCTTTCTGAGGCCGCTTTCGAACCACCCTGTCATAACCGCAAACAACCGGAGATGCCACGGAAAAATATCCTTCATGTCCTTCCCGAAAAATCCGCCCTCTCCTGCTTCCCTGTATTCAGAAAGAACCCAGTTCCCGTTTTCCTGCGTAAAAGTCATTCTGGCCGGAACAGCCTCCGATACAGCTGTCAGTTCCGAAACATCTTCCCGATTCCGGAAAACACCGGTGCAGAATGCCCCCCATACCTGCATGCTGTCCTCTTTCCGGACGACCTGAAAAATCTTATGTCCTTCTGCCGGGAAGCTGCCTTCTTCCGGGGTCTCCGTACGTTCCAGGAGAGCCTGCACCACGGCATCCTCCACGCCCTCGTCCAGAAAAGGGCCATGCAGAAAGAACAGCAGCAAAAGAGCTATAATAGCCGCCAGAAGCAGGAAAAACAGTTTCTTTACCGACACCTGTCTGAACATATCGTTTCTCTCCTTGCATTCTTTCTGTGGATTATACCATAAATCCGGTTCAGCGTGAAAAAAAGTTATTGCATCCCCATCAACCGTGCACCTGTGCGAAAAAAAAGGAGCGTACATTTCACGCTCCTTTCTCTCCGGAACGGTTCTTCCGGACTCCGCCTGTTTAATGCAGGAAGAGGTTTGGCAGTATGAGTTTGGGAAGGAAGGTTGCAACAAACGGGATATAGGTCGTAATGATCAGTGTAGGGATCCATGCAAAGATGATGAATATCATGGTCGGAGAAAGCATCTTGTTGATCTTCGCCCCGCAGACACGTCCGCTCAGGTAAAGCATCGGCGCCGTAGGAGGCGTGATGTTTCCCATACCCAGGTTCACGCCGAGGATGGCCGCGAAGTGAACCGGATGCACACCGATTCCCGTCACAATGGGAATCAGGATAGGCGTACACAGCAGAATTCCGCTGGTATCATCCATCAGCATTCCGATGATGATCATGAAAATATTGACCATCATAAGAATCAGAATCCGGTTGTTCGTAAGACTTAAGAGCCCGTTGGCGATGGTGGTAGGAACATTCAGCATGGTAAGCAGTTTACTGAAAATCATAACCATGAAGAACATGACCATGATAACGCCGGTGGTGCAGGCGGATTCCGTAAGCGCCTGCCAGAGGCCCTTGCCTTTCAGCCCCTTATAGATGAACATTCCGCAGGGAACCGCGTACAGTACGCTGATTGCCGCGGCTTCTGTGGCGGTCATGATGCCTCCGTAGATTCCGCCGAGAATGATAAACGGCATTATGAGAGCGGGAACTGCATGCCAGGCAGCCTTTCCGGTATTTTTGATCCATTCAGACCCATGTTCAGCCGGCGGCGTGACGATATCCAGCTTTTTGCACATAATGGCGTTTACGATACAGAGGAACAATACAAGGATGATTCCGGGTATTACGGTCGCCGTAAAGCAGGCAAGCACGGATGTTCCGCTGGACCAGGCATACAGAATCTGTGCGGAACTGGGCGGAATCAGCAGACCCAGAGGGCAGGCCGCAGCTAGAAGCGCTGCCGTATAGCCCTTGGGATAACCGGCCTTTGTCATTCTGGGCTCCATCAGAGCACCGATACAGGAAAGCGTTGCGGAAGCGCTGCCGGAAATGGAACCGAAAACAGCGGAAGTAATGACCGCTACAGCTCCCAGGCCGCTTTTAAAACGTCCCACAAACCGCTGTACCAGACCAATCAGCGCATCGCCGATGTGGCCTTTCTCCATAACCTTTCCGGCCAGAACAAACAGCGGAATGGCAAGAAGAATCGTGGAGTTAATCTGTGTATACCCGCTGGAAAGCAGTGTTTTGGAGTTGAAATCCAGCATATAGGTAAGCCACAGAAAAGATCCGCCGAATGCGAAGGGGATCGGCATGCCGACAATCAGGCCGCATATCAGAATGAGAATACTTATCAGAACATGTATCGACATGACTACTCATCCTCCTCTCTCGATTCTGCAGCCACAATGGATGCCGCCTCCGCTTTGGTGGGAACATCAATATCCGGATACTTTGCCTTGACCGCATCGCTGACATAATCTCCGGGATGAGGCTCCGAAAAATGCCCTTTCCGGTGATACAGGAGAATATTATGAATAAAGTAATAGACGTGGTAGAATTCCATAAGTGCAAAGCCGAAGAAAACCGCCGATTTTGGAATGACAAGTGGGATCTTCAGAGCCGTGGACCGTCCCCACTTTGCAATCTCCGCCCTGAAATAGCGGAACGCCCATATCAGAACGATGGTATTCACCACAATGGTCAGGAACTGCGCTACAAGTGCCAGGATATCCTTTGCGCGCAGATTCTTAATATACACATTCAGAAGATCCGCTTTAATATGGCTGTCCTCGTAGCTGCCATATACAGCTCCCATAAAGTAAAGCCAGAAAGCGAAAAGCATGATGACTTCATCCGATCCGTAAAAATTCGCCTTGAATATATAGCGAAGAATTACGGAATAGCACATACAGGCGGTGGAAGCCACGCTGCCTATGATCATCACTACTTTAACGATGTTCTGAAGAATGTTCCAGAACGCCGTCTGAGTCAGGTCAAAGTGTTTTTCAGGCATCAGACCATCCTCCCCTTTTCTCTGAGACCGCCGATGCGATCCTGGATTCTGAAGAAGCCGGGGCACTTGCGGGCGCCCCGGCCTCATCGCTGGTTAACCTTGATCCGATCCGGGAAATACTGATATCATCAGCTTTCCAAAGAGGGGATCCGATCTGCTTTTTCAAAGCTGTTTATGCGGTTATCACTGGTTGGCTTCGATCAGTCCCTGCAGGATGTCATCGCCGATGTTCTTGCCAAGCTTCGGCCAGGTTACATCGATGACATGCTGACGATATGCCTGGAACTCTTCATCCGTCAGAGGAAGAATTTCAATTCCGTATTCTTCCATGGCTTTCAGAGCATCTTCATCACCCTGTTTCGCCGTCTTGAAGCTGTTTTCGGACTCCTCTCTGAAGGTGGTA
>CACZQT010000023.1 GCA_902783295.1 uncultured Lachnospiraceae bacterium | reverse complement strand
TACATCTGCAACAAGGAAGGCAAGGATGTCAACGAAGTTCTGAACATGCTGAACAAGAAGTCCGGCGTTCTGGGTCTGTCCGGCGGCGTTTCCTCTGATTTCCGTGACATCGAGAAGGCTCAGAAAGAGGGCAACCGTCTTGCCGGTGTTGCACTGGATGCTTTCATTTACCGTGTAGTGAAATACATCGGTGCCTATACCGCAGCCATGAACGGTGTGGATGCCATCGCGTTCACCGCAGGCGTAGGCGAGAATGATATCTACGTTCGCAAGACCATCTGCGAGAACCTGACTTATCTGGGTGTGAAGATTGACGACGAAGCGAACAATGTCCGCGGCGAAGCACGGATCATCTCCGCTCCGGATTCCAAGGTACAGGTTGTTCTGTATCCGACCAACGAAGAGCTGGCCATTGCCCGCGAAACCGTACGTCTGGTCCAGAAATAATCCGGTCAGGAATCTTTTGATTTCAAATGAATATGCAGGGGGCGCTTCAGCGTCCCCTTATTTTTATCTTATTGGAACGCCCCCCGGAGGAAATGTTACGCAGAGTATAACATTCTTAAATTAGTGTGAAGTCTATGGCATCCGGACGGATTTTGGGGTATACTGATCTATCATGGATAAATTGGAGCAGCCTGCCATACGGACAGGCGGGAACAGGTCCTGCGCCGGAATCAGATCATCCGGCTTCGGAAAAGTGCCTCCGGCGGAAGACCGGGACCAACTTGCATGCTGTGTCCTTTGAAAGGGAGTGATTGCTTGAAAGCTGTATTTATGGGAACGCCGGATTTTTCGGTACCCGTTCTAAGAGCCATGGCTGAACATGGAGTGGATGTGGCTGCTGTGGTAACACAGCCTGACAAGCCGCAGGGCAGGAGCAAAACACCGGCAGCTTCACCCGTGAAACTGGAAGCCGAAAGACTGGGGATTCCTGTGCTCCAGCCGGCGAGGATGCGTGCACCGGAAGCCATAGCTGAAGTAAAAGGATTCGAACCGGATGTGATCGTTGTTGTCGCTTTTGGACAGATTCTGCCGAAAGAGGTGCTTGACATACCGAAAATGGGGTGCATCAACGTGCATGCTTCGCTGCTGCCGGATTACCGCGGAGCGGCGCCGATTCAGTATGCGGTGATTGACGGTCTGGAAGAAACCGGGGTTACAACCATGTTTATGGATGAAGGCCTGGATACAGGAGATATCCTCCTACAGAAAAAAATCCCCCTTTCTCCGGAAGAAACAGGCGGCAGCCTTTTCGACAAACTGTCCGTACTCGGGGCGGAGCTGCTGCTGGAAACGCTGGACCGGCTGGAGGCAGGTACGCTTTCCCGCACACCGCAGCCGAAAGATGGAAATTATGTGGGAATGATCCGGAAAAGCATGGGGGAAATGGATTTCACCAGACCCGCGGCAGAACTGGAGCGTCTTGTGCGGGGACTGGATCCATGGCCGAGTGCCTATACTTTCCGCGGGGGAAAGATGCTGAAAATCTGGAAAGCCGCTGTTATCGAGGGCGGTTCCGGCCGTCCGGGAGAAGTGATTCAGGTGGAAAAAAACCGTTTCCTGGTGCAGACCGGAGAGGGTATTCTGGCGGTACTGGAAGTGCAGCCGGAAGGAAAAAAGAGGATGCCGGCGGATGCTTACCTTCGGGGATATCCCATGAAGGCGGGCGAATGCCTGGGAAAAGGACTGTAAAAATGTATCTGCGCAGTGATTGCTGCAGTTTGATAAGGGAGGGCTGCTATGTATTACGGTTATTATGATCCGACATATATTCTGATCCTCGTGGGGGCTGTGATCTCTATGATCGCTTCAGCCCGTGTAAAATCAGCTTTCCAGAAGTACTCACGGACAGGAGCCATGAACGGGCTCACGGGAGCGCAGGTGGCGCAGCGGCTGCTGGCCTCCAAGGGAATTTATGATGTCGGCGTGGCTCCCGTAGCCGGAAGCCTGACCGATCATTACGATCCTTCCACGCGTACCGTAAATCTGTCAGAACCAGTGTACGGATCTACAAGCCTGTCTGCCATTGCCGTAGCAGCGCATGAATGCGGACATGCCATGCAGCATGCCGAAGGGTATGCGCCGCTGGCCTTCCGGTCTTCACTGGTACCGGTTGCCAATTTCGGCGGAACCCTGAGCTGGCCGCTGGTCCTGGTAGGCCTTTTTCTGAATGGGAATATCAGCAATATCCTGATTCACGCCGGCATCATCCTTTTCTGCACGGTACTGCTTTTCCAGATCGTGACACTGCCGGTGGAATTCAACGCATCTTCCAGAGCCCTTGCGCAGCTGGAGGGGAACGGCCTTCTGGCTTCCGGCGAACTGTCCGGAGCAAAGACAGTTCTGCGTGCGGCAGCTCTGACATACGTGGCCGGTGTGGCTGCTTCGCTGCTGCAGCTTCTGCGTCTTCTGGCCATTGCCAACCGCAGGAGGAGATGATGGCGGGGAGCAGAGAACTGGCCGTGCAGATTCTTGTAGAAATAGAACAGGGCAGGAAAAGCCATCTGGCTGTCGCGGACGCCCTGGAGAAGCATCCGGCCATGCCGGATGTCGACCGCCGGCTGTTCCGCCGGCTGGTGCGGACCACCCTGGAAGAGCGGATCCTGCTGGATCATCGCATCGGTTTGAAATCAAGCGTACCGGTGGTCCGGATGAAACCTTATATCCGGAACCTGCTGCGCATGAGTGCCTGCCAGTTGTTTTTCATGGACCGGATTCCTCCTTCCGCTGTAGTGAATGAAGCGGTGAGACTGGCCGGAAAGGCCGGGTTCCGTCCTCTGACCGGTTTTGTCAACGGCGTCCTGCGGGCTATAGCCCGGGAAGAGCACTGGCCGGAGATGACGGAGGAGGAGAAAACCGGAATTCCCGCCTGGATTCTGGAAAAGTGGAAGAAGGAGCAGGGAGAGGACGCCTGCCGCCAAATGGCGGCTGCGCTGAAAGGTCCCGAAAAGCTGTCCTTCTGCCTGCAGAAAGGACAGGGATCGGAAAAAGAACTGCTGGATATCCTACGGGAAGAAGGAATGGAAGCGGAGCCTGCTCCATTTCCGGAAGGCGCTTTTATTCTGAAGAATGTGAAAGACCTGTCTGCCAGCCGGGCTTACCGGGAAGGAAGGATCCGCATTCAGGACCTTTCTTCTATGCTGGCTGGAACGCTGGCCAGGCCGCTTCCGGGAAGCCTGGTGCTGGATGTCTGCGCAGCGCCCGGCGGCAAGAGCCTTTCAGCGGCGGAAGCCCTGCAAGGCAGCGGCCAGGTGATTGCCTGCGATATATCCAGAACAAAAACCAGACTGATCGATGAAAATATACGCAGATCCGGCTTCCGGAATATTGAATCGAAGGTGCAGGATGCGAGAACTTTTGTGCCGGAGTGGGAGGAAGCATTTGATCTGGTTCTGGCAGATCTGCCCTGTTCCGGGCTGGGGGTCATGGGCCGGAAGCCCGAGATCCGGTTTGTTGTCTCTCCCGAAGAAATCCTGACGCTTCAGAAGCTGCAGAGAGAAATTCTCCGGAACGCCTGCCGGTATGTGAAGCCGGGCGGTATTCTGGTCTACAGTACCTGCACAATAACCCGGGAGGAAAACCAGGAAAACCAGGCCTGGATCCGGGAAAACCAGGAATTCCTGCCGGTACCTTTGACAGACAGACTGCCAGAAGCCCTTCAGAGCGAACCCGGTGCTGATGAAGGATGGCTGCAGCTTCTTCCGGGAGTACATCCCTGCGACGGTTTCTTCGCAGCTGTGTTCCGGAAAAAACGGGCGGAAATTTACAGCCCTCTTGAATAGAACAAACTTTATGAATACAGAAAACAGACTGCAATCTGAAGAATACAGTTCCGGGAAGGTGGACATCCTTTCTCTGTACCTCCCCGAACTGGAAAAACTGATCAGGGATTTCGGCGAACCTTCATACAGAGCCCGGCAGATTTATACCTGGCTCCATGAAAAACGGGTTCTTTCACTGGAGGAGATGTCCAATATTCCCAAGTCCCTGAAACAGAAGCTTTCGGAAAACTGCCGCATTCCGCGGATGGAACTGGTAAAAAGCCGGCATTCCGCTCAGGACGGTACCTGCAAGGCAGCTTTTGCCCTGGAAGACGGCAACATCATTGAAAGCGTTTTCATGCCATACCGGCATGGAAATTCCGTATGCATTTCCTCGCAGGCCGGCTGCCGTATGGGCTGCCGTTTCTGTGCTTCCACCCTGGGCGGGCTGGCCAGAAATCTGGCGGCTTCGGAAATGCTGGGGCAGGTTTATGCCATGGAAAGAGAAGGCGGGCAGCGAGTTTCCCATGTGGTAATTATGGGAACCGGGGAACCGCTGGACAATCTGGAACAGGTGGTGCGCTTCATTCGGATTTTATCGGATGAAGCGGCAGGAGGCATCAGCCAGAGGAATATCACCCTGTCCACCTGCGGGCTGGTCCCGCAGATCCGGCAGCTGGCGGGGGAACATCTGCAGGTAACACTGGCTCTTTCCCTGCATGCATCGAATGATGAACTGCGCCGCTCCCTGATGCCTATTGCAAACCGGTATTCCATCGCGGAATGCCTGGATGCCTGTGAGGCTTATTTCAGGGAAACGGGACGGCGCATCAGTTATGAATATGCCCTTATCCGGGGAGAGAATGACGGCCCTGAACAGGCCAGAGAACTGGCAGGCCTGCTTTCAGGCAGGAACTGCCATGTGAACCTGATTCCGGTCAACCCGATCGAAGAGAGGGACTACCGGAAATCCCAGCCTGAAAGAGTCCGGGATTTTCAGGCAGAACTGGAGAGACATGGGATCAACGCGACCGTCCGGAGAAAGATGGGGGCGGATATCGACAGCGCCTGCGGGCAGCTCAGGAGAAAACAGATGACCGAAACGAAAAAGAAAGGAGGAGATATATGAAAAGCTGCGCATTGACAGACATCGGCCAGATCCGGAAGAGCAATCAGGATTTCGTATATGCCTCCGATCTGGCCATTGGAAAAATGCCGAACCTGTACCTGGTGGCGGACGGCATGGGCGGACATCAGGGAGGTGGTTTTGCTTCCCGGTACGCGGCAGAGCGTCTGGTAGAACTGATCCGGGAGGACAAAACCGGGCAGGAAATTCCGACCATGCGCCGTGCGATTCAGGAAGTCAATCACGAGCTTTATCAGAAGGCATGTTCATTTGATGACCTTCGAGGAATGGGTACAACCCTGGTTCTTGCGATGGTGTCGGATGGTATTCTTTATGTTGCGAATATCGGCGACAGCCGCCTGTATCTGATCGGAGAGGATATCCGGCAGGTGACGAAGGACCATTCCTGGGTGGAGGAAATGGTGGCTCAGGGGAAGATTACCCGGGATTCAGAGCAGTTCCAGATGAACAAGAACGTAATCACGCGGGCTGTAGGCGTCCGGGATTCCGTAACGGCGGACTTCTTTGAAGAGGAACTGCATGCCGGGGACAGAATTCTTCTGTGTTCGGACGGTCTCTCGAACATGCTGACTGCCGAGGAGATCCGGGACATTGTAGCCAGCCGGGAAACCTGCCAGGAAGGTGCTCTCACGCTTCTGCAGGCCGGAAACCGGAAAGGCGGAAGAGACAATATCTCCATCGTACTGGTGGATCCGGAAGTGGGTGATGTGGCATGCTGAGAGTGGGAACATTTCTGGGAAACCGCTACGAGATTAAAAGCCGTATAGGAGCGGGCGGCATGTCCGATGTATATAAGGCGATGGACCTGAAACTGAACCGGCTGGTGGCCATCAAGGTTCTGAAAGATGAATTCAGCCAGGAGCCGAATTTCGTGAGCAAATTCCGCAAAGAGGCTCAGAACGCGGCAGGGCTGTCCCATCCGAATATCGTCGGGGTTTACGATGTTGGCGAAGACCGGGGGATCCACTACATCGTCATGGAACTGATCGAAGGGATCACCCTGAAAAAATATATCGAACGAAAGAAAAAGCTGGAGATCAGGGAATCCATCGAGGTGGCCATGCAGGTGGCCAGAGGCATTGAGGCAGCGCATGCACAGGGAATTATCCACCGGGACATCAAGCCGCAGAATATCATGATTTCCCGGGAGGGAAAAGTAAAGGTAACGGACTTCGGAATTGCCCGGGCCGCTCACGGACAGACCATCAGCGCGAATACCATGGGGAGCGTGCATTATATTTCCCCTGAACAGGCACGGGGCGGATACTGTGATGAGCGCAGCGATATTTATTCGCTGGGTATCACCCTGTACGAGATGCTGACCGGCCGGGTTCCTTTTGAAGGGGATACTACCGTGGCTGTAGCTCTTCTTCACATCCAGGGGGACATGGTGCCGCCCAGGCAGTATGAACCGCTGATCCCGGTGAGCCTGGAGAAGATTATTCTGAAATGCACACAGAAAAAACCGGAACTGCGGTATTCCAGCGCTACAGAACTGATTACGGATCTGAAGAAAGCTCTGACAGCTCCGAAAGAAGATTTCGTACGGATTGCCAGTCTGAAATCGGATTCTCCGACAGTCATTATTACTGAAGGGGAACGGGAACAGATCCAGCGTCAGCGTGTCCTGACAAGAGATGAGGATGGAAACGGCCTGAAAAACCGAAATGAAAAAGAACGCAGAAACGGGCGTAAACCGTACAATCAGGATCCGGATGATGAAGACTCTTACGATGACAGCTATACAGGCAGCAGCCTGGTAGAGAAAGTCATTACAGCGATTATTGTTGTTGCAGCCGTAGGGATTGTAGGGGTTGTAGCAGTACTGGTCATTTCGGGAATCCGGAACAATCCGCCGGAGCTGACAGAGGTGGAAACCAGTACGGCGGCCGTTACGGAAGCTGTCGAAGTCCAGACGGTCGGGGAGACTGTGGAAAAAGTAGAGATGCGCAATCTTCTGGGAATGCCCAGGGACCAGGCGATCCAGCTTCTGGAAAGCGAGGGGCTGAAGTATATTCTGGAAGAAGGCTCGTCCGATGTATATGAAGAAGGACTTGTTTTCGAACAGGAATATAAGGCGGGCGACATGCTTCCTGTCAATACGGTGGTGATTCTGAAGGTGAGCACCGGTGTAGGAGAAATACTGGTACCGCAGACCATCGTCGGACTGACGGAATCCGAAGCGCGCACCGCTCTTCGGAGACTGGGGCTGAATGTGGCGGAGAGTACTCTCACGGAAGCATCCGGAAATATAGCGGAAGGCCTGGTTACCGGAACAGATCCGGCTGTAGGAACGTCCGTGAAGAAAGGCACTACCATAACGCTGATCATAAGCGGCAGTACACAGGCTGTGGAAGAAACTGCTCCTGCAACACAGGAAGCTGTGACAGCGGTTCAGATATCAGTACCGGATCTGAGCAATTATTCTCTGGCAGATGCAACCAACGCCCTTACCAATCTGGGACTTGTGGTAGGCGAAGTCAGGGAGGAATACAGCCGGGATGACCAGACAGGAAAAGTGATCTCACAGAGTCTGACCGGGCAGAGCGTGAAGAAGGGGACTGTCGTGGATCTGGTGATCGGTAAAGGAGAAGAACTGATGCCGGTGGATGATCCCACACTGGTATTTGAGGACGGCGGAGACCCGGATTATGAACCCGGCGACGGAGTTATCGTTGTTCCCGGTGTTGACGAGGATGATGACTGACCTATGGAGGGAACCATTATCCGCGGCGTCGGAGGCTTTTACTATGTACATGACGGCATTTCAAGTATTTATGCCTGCAAAGCGAGGGGGATTTTCCGGAACCGGCAGGAGAAGCCTCTGGTAGGAGACCGGGTTTTCTTTGAAGTGACGGACCCCGTGGACCGGGAAGGGAATGTAACGGAGATCCTGCCGCGGCACAGTGAACTGGTCCGGCCTGCGGTTGCCAATGTAGACCAGGTTATACTGCTGTTTGCGCTGCGCCGCCCGGCTCCGAATATGAATCTTCTGGACCGCTTTCTATTGATGATGCGCCGGCAGAATATCCCGGTGATCCTGGTCTGGAACAAGGCGGATCTGGTCATGGAAGAGGACTGGGAAGCTGTGGAGAAAGTATACAGGGATGCCGGATGTCAGCTGCTGCGGATCAGTGTGGCAGAGGACAGCGGGATAGAAGAACTGCGTTCGGTCCTGCGGGGGAAAACCACTGTGCTGGCCGGTCCTTCCGGAGTGGGAAAATCTTCACTGACGAATCTGCTTCACCCTCAGGCAGCCATGGAAACAGGAGCATTGAGCAGGAAGATTCAGCGGGGAAAGCAGACAACAAGACATTCAGAACTGTTTTTCCTGGAAGAGAATACTTTTTTGATGGACACTCCCGGTTTTACGTCTCTGGATGTTTTTGCAGGAGAACCGGAAGAAGTACGGGACGGAACCCCTGAATTTGACTTATACCGGAATGAATGCCGCTTCCTGGACTGCATGCATATCGGAGAAACCGACTGCGCGGTCAAAAGGGCGGTAACCGGAGGGCTGATTTCTCCGGTGCGTTATGAAAACTATTGCCAGATGGTGGAGGAAGTCCGCCGGCGAAAGAAATACTGATTTGGGAAACACGGATGAAATCAGAGTTTCCTTAGCCCTCTGTCACAGAAACAGACAGAAAGGAGGCTGGCGTGGAAAAACGGATATTATCTCCCTCTATCCTGGCAGCGGATTTTTCACAGCTGGGGGAAGAGGTACATGCGGTGGAAGAAGCCGGGGCACAGTACCTGCACCTGGATGTCATGGATGGCCGGTTTGTACCGAACCTGTCCATCGGCCCCCCGCTGATCCGTTCCCTGCGGACGAAATCCCGCCTTTTCTTTGATGTTCACCTGATGGTGGAAGAACCTGACCGCTTCCTGGATGATTTTGCAGAGGCAGGAGCGGATGGAATTACTGTGCACGCAGAAGCATGTACGCACCTGGATCGTACCTTGTCCAGGATTCACGCGCTGGGGCTGCGGGCCGGTGTGGCTTTAAACCCCATGACACCGCTTTCCGTTCTGGACTGGGCAATCCCACAGACTGATATGGTGCTTCTGATGACGGTGAATCCGGGATTCGGAGGCCAGGCTTTCCGGCCATACATGCTGGAAAAAATCCGGGCATTGCGTGAGAAAATGCGGAATGCAGGCTGCGAAGCAGACGTCCAGGTAGACGGAGGTGTGGGGCTTCAGAATCTGGAGAGCATTCTTCAGGCCGGCGCCAATGTGATTGTTGCGGGTTCCGCCATTTTCAACGGGACTCCGGGATCCAGTACGAAGGCGTTCCTGGAGATCATGGGGAAGGTCTGACTGCTTTTGCTGAAATTGCAGGGAAGTCTATGGAGAATAAACGTGAAAAATGGGTCCTGGCAGCTAAGAAAGCGGATTTCCGGGCGCTGGCCGGAGAATTCGGACTGGACCCCGTAACGATCCGGCTGATGGTAAACCGCGGTGCGGATACACCGGAAAAGATCCGTACGTTCCTTATGTCGGACTGGAGATCGGAATATGATCCGCATCTGATGAAAGGGGCTGAAGAAGCTGCCGGAAGGCTGCGGGCGGCGATTCTCCGGAAGGAAAAGATCCTGATTGCTTCTGATTTCGACGTGGATGGGATTTTCTCCGGGCAGATTCTCTGGGAAGCCATCCGGGAAGCCGGAGGGCAGGCCAGAGTTCTGGCACCGGACCGCCAGAAAGAGGGATACGGGATCAATGTGGGGATGGTGGAACGGGCTGCACAGGAAGGCGTTGGCACCATTATCACCTGTGATAACGGTATTGCGGCTGTTGCAGCCATTACGCGGGCGAAAGAGCTGGGACTGGAAGTGATCGTGACTGACCATCACGAATGCCAGTACCTGGAAACAGCGGATGGGAGAGAACTGCTGCTGCCGCCTGCAGATGTCATTGTGAATCCTCACCAGCCGGGCTGCAGATATCCTTTTAAAGGCCTCTGCGGAGCCGGAGTGGTTTATAAAGTGGTACAGCTGCTGTATGAACTCTGCGGATTCCCCCGGGAAAAAAGCCTGGCCTTTCTGGAATATGCCGGGTTCGCCACCGTAGCAGACGTTATGGATCTGCGGGATGAGAACCGCATTCTGGTAAAAGAAGGGCTGCGGCGGCTCTCCCATACACAAAATCCCGGCCTGAAGGCTCTTCTGGAAGTCTGCGGACTGGCGGGAAAAACGATAACTGCCTATCATGTCGGCTTTATTCTGGGACCCTGCTTTAATTCTGCCGGACGTCTGGATACCGTAGAAGAAGCTTTTGCCCTGCTGCAGAGCACGCCGGAAAAGGCAGAACGGACCGCACTCCTGCTGAAGGAGCGGAACGAAGCCAGAAAAGAGCTGACCAGGCAGGGCCTTGCCCAGGCCATGGAGTGGGTAGAATCAAATACCCCTCTGCCCCCGGTTCTGGTGATCCCTCTGCCCGGCTGCCATGAAAGTGTAGCCGGTATCGTAGCCGGGAGAGTCCGGGAGCAGACGCATCATCCGGCCGTGGTTCTGACCCGTTCTGCCGATGGGTTTAAAGGCTCCGGCCGCTCGATCGAAAACTGGAATATGTTTGAGGGACTGTCTGCCTGCCGGGATCTGATGACCAGGTTCGGGGGCCATCCGATGGCGGCAGGACTGTCGCTTCCGGAAGAAAATATTCCGGAACTGGCAAGACGGCTTAATGATCATTCCGGCCTGAAGGAAGAGGACTTTGTTCCTGTTGTCAGAATTGACGTCCCCATGCCGCTGCAATATATCACAAAGGACCTGGTAAAGGAATTTTCCGTTTTGGAGCCCTTCGGAAAAGGAAATCCCCGTCCGCTGTTTGCAGAAAAGAACTTCCGCGTGCTGCAGGCAGCGGTACTCGGAAAAAACCGCAGTCTTGTGAAGATGCTGGTGGAGAATGAAGCAGGGATCCGGATGGACGCCCTGTGGTTCGGCCAGGCGGATGATTTCGGAAGATTTATTTCGGATGCTTTCGGCGCCGCGGCGTTGGAAGCGCTGTTCCGGAGACAGGGCGGGGATATCCGTCTTGCACTGGTTTATTATCCGGAAATCAATGAATATATGGGACAGGAAAATCTGCAGATTATAGTAGAACATATGAAACCCGCGCCTTCGGCGTGACGGAATCTGCGCAAAAGCGTAAGGAGGTAGGTATGAAAAAGTTAGAAGATTATGTCATCAGCATTCCGGATTTCCCGCAGGAAGGAATTATCTTCCGGGACGTTACCGGTATCCTGAGGGAAGCCGATGGCCTGCAGCTGGCCATTGATTCGCTGGCGGCCATGCTGGACGGCGTGGATTTCGACCTGGTAGCCGGCCCCGAAGCCCGCGGCTTTATTTTTGGTGTTCCGGTAGCTTACAAACTGAAAAAGCCGTTTATCCCGATCCGCAAGAAGGGAAAGCTGCCCCGGGAGACCGTTTCCATGGAATACGCTCTGGAATACGGCACAGCAACGATTGAAATCCATAAGGATGATATCAAGCCGGGACAGAAGGTTGTAGTTATTGACGATCTGGTAGCTACCGGCGGAACCACCGAAGCTATTGTAAAGCTGGTGGAAAAGCTGGGCGGCGAGGTAGTTAAGATCTGCTGCGTCATGGAACTGGCGGGACTCCACGGGCGTGATCATCTGAAGGGATATGATCTGGAGTGCGCGATCACCTATGAGGGTAAATAAATGATTACCAGTGCGGCGAATCCGCAGGTAAAAGCGCTGCGGACTCTCGCTTCCAGTTCGAAGAAGCGCCGGGAAGAAGGCGTTTTTCTGGCGGAAGGTCCCCGGATGGTGATGGAAGCTCCGCCGGACCTGGTGAAGGCGGTCTACTGTTCCGCTTCCTACCAGGAAGAGCACGGGCTGGATGGACTGCCGGAAGGCCTCGTTCCGGAGATCCTTTCAGATTCTCTGTTTCGCAGTCTGTCTGATACGGTAACCCCTCAGGGGGTACTGGCGGTGATTCGCCGGCAGGAGCATTCCATAGAAGAGCTGCTGGCGGGCGGGAAGATACTGATGATTCTTGAATCTATTCAGGACCCCGGGAATCTCGGAACAATTCTGCGGACGGGGGAGGCGGCCGGTATCGGAGGCATACTCATGAACCGCGGCACCGTGGATCTTTATAACCCCAAGACGGTGCGGTCCACCATGGGAGCGCTGTTCCGGGTTCCCTGCGTGGTGGCAGAGGATTTCCCTTCCGCCTTGGAGACGGTGAAAGCCGCCGGTTACCGGCTTTTCGCAGCGTATCTGAAGGGAAGTGTCCCTTACGATGAAGCGGATTATAAAAGCCAGCCGACAGCTTTCCTGATCGGGAATGAGGGACAGGGACTTTCTGAAGAGGCTGTTTCTCTGGCGGATGTCTGTGTACGGATTCCCATGCAGGGCAAGGTTGAATCTCTGAATGCAGCAGTGGCAGCAGCCCTTCTGATGTATGAAGCCGCCCGATAAAGATTAATTTTGTATGACGCCACACCCAAAAGATAACAATTATATTAAGAAAAGGTTTCTTGGTTTTACAAAGAAACCTTTTCTTTTTTCACTTTTTCTAAATGTATTTCCCCAAAATGGGGAAAAAGAGGTGTTTAGTCCCGGAAAAAACAATTTAAGTGGGGAATGGTTGACATATTCTGTTAAGCATGCTATATTATTTGCGTAACATTTACGTAACTATTATGGAGGTGCCTATGAAACAGAAAGGAAATAAGCGAGCTTTGAGCCTGGCCGGAGCCGTATTGCTCACGCTGCAGCTGATCTTTTCCGCCGGTCTTGTCTTAAGCCCGGAGACAGTTCAGGCGGCTTCCGCCAGTGTCAAATTTGCTTCTTCCATTGCCGCTAAAACCAAAAGCCAGGCGAAAAAAGATGGCGTAAAGAGTACGGCTTCCTCGAAAATCGCGGTTGCCAAAGTACTTAACTATACGAATGTATACTCCAAGGTCAACGAAAAAGGAAAGCTGAAAGGCCGGCTTTACCGGGGATCCGCTGCCTTTGTTATCAAAAAGAGCAGTAATTTCAGTTATATTTCCTCAGGTTCCCTGAAAGGCTGGGTAAAAAACAGCTGCCTGACAACCGGAAAGGCGGCAAAGAAATTCGTCGCAGCTCTTGTACCCAGAGTAGCGACAGTGACGGCTTCCAAACTGAATATACGTGCCGGTGCATCAACATCATCCCACATTCTGGCGGTCGTACCCAGAGACACGCAGCTGATCGTGATGGGTGACAGCGGGAGCTGGGTGAGGATACGGCTTACCAATGTATCCTCGGGCTATGTATCCAGGCAGCATGTGAAAATGGAAGCCGGTCTCTTTACAGGAGTGACTCGTAAACAGGAAAAGAAGATGGAAGCTTATCTGGAAGCTGCCCGGACTTCCGGTGATCCGGATGCCAACGGGGACAGCGAAACAGAGGCTGCCAAAAACGAAGAGCAGCTGACAAAGCAGGAAGAAGCCAAAAAGGCAGAGGAAACTTCTGAAAATCCGGCTGACTATAAATGGGACGGCCCGGTGCTGACAAAGAGGATGGGCGTGAATGACGGCCCTTCCGGCAAAGAAACCTATTACAATCTGAATATGAGCGGCGTAGTCTCGATTATGCGTGACATGGGGAATACGGATGAATACTGGGTCCGTGATGACGGATGCAAGATGCTTGGCGATTATATCATGATTGCTGCGAACCTGTCCATCCGGCCCCGCGGTTCTCTGGTGCCGACCTCATTGGGTATGGGAATTGTGTGCGATACCGGAGGATTCGTCTATGACGACCCGACCCAGATTGATATCGCTGTCAGCTGGTAAACCGCAAACCATCCGTGGTTTTAGAACGGAGTCAGGATACATCAGATTATAAACGACAGAAGAGATGGCTGCGCAGTGAAGAGACAGTTCGCAGCTGTCTCTTTTTCTGTTTCCCGGCAGTTCTGAAACAGAGGACCTCTG
>CACZQT010000022.1 GCA_902783295.1 uncultured Lachnospiraceae bacterium | reverse complement strand
TGTGAATCTGATAATCATAAGCAGCCAGGCGTAAACCGAAAAACAGACGGCGCAAGCTTGCCTGCAGCCGGCTGTTTGCAGGTTTACATCTGGCGGCAATGACATCCCTCTATTCTTCTACGATACATACGGTTGCCACAAATACCACCGCAGCCCCGGCTTTCAGGAGTGCGCGGGTACAGGCCTCCGCCGTTGCCCCGCTTGTGTAGATATCATCCACCAGAATCACTCGCCGGATCTCTTTCGGCAGGGGATCTGCTTCTATGGCCTTCATCAAGTTTTTCTGCCGTCCTTCCCAGCCCAGGTTTTTCTGTGCCTCTGTCTTTCTGGTACGCCGCAGAATATCCTTCCGCACAGGAATCCCCAGATGCTTTGAAAGACGCCTGGCCAGTACTTCCGCCTGGTTAAACCCGCGCTTCCTCAGGCGGCTTTTGTGGATGGGAACAGGTATGAGAGCATCCGCCCGACAGCCTGCAAGCCACCTGCCCAGACGGTCCGCCATCTCCGCTGCGTACCAGTCGGCATACTCCTGCCTGCCGCCGTATTTAAAGGCCTTTATTGTGCGCTGTCCCACTTCATCGTACCGCAGCAGTGACCGGCCTGTTTCAAAGCTCCTCGGTCTCCTGCGGCAGGTCTCGCAGTATTCCTGCTCCAGGAAGGGAATCTCCCGGCCGCATTTCCGGCAGATGGGTTCTTCCACAAAGGTAACCTTCTTCCGGCAGCCGGGGCAGATCAGGCCGCCCTTCGGCGTGACGATCTCCTGGCATACAGGACAGCGTCTCGGAAAAAAAAGCGACAGAATTTCTTCTGCCGCTTTCGATAATGTAGATTTCTTTTGAATTGTCATGGATCCTCTTTCTTTTTTAGTGTTGGCGGGAGGGACAGAGGGAGGGACAGAGGGACAGTCCCCTTGTCCCTATATGACAAGGGGACTGTCCCTCTGTCCTCCTGCCTTCATCGTCTCCATATACTCTTATGCGGATGCTCCGGCTTTTCCGGCCAGTGTCCTCTGGAAAACAAGCGCTGCCGCAAAAACAACCACGCCGATGATATCCGTCAGGGTTCCGGGGATCATCATGCAAAGACCGCCGGCGATCATAATCAGCCTCACCACCATGGGGATCTTCGCCATCCAGAAACCGTTGAGGGCTGCTGCTACCAGGAACAGGCCCAGCAGAGCCGTAACGACCAGCTGTACTGTGGATACTACCATCATCAGCCCTGAAGTACCTTCCGCGAATTCAAACAGCATCTGTGGACTGAAAGCAAAGATATAAGGCACCAGGAAGGCTGCGATGGCCAGCCGGGTTGCATTGAAAGCCGTCTTCATAGGCGGCGCTTTGGCGATGGCGGAACCGGCGTCGGCTGCCAGCGCGACCGGCGGCGTGATATCCGCTACGATGCCAAAATAGAATACGAAGAAATGGGCACAGACTCTGGGAATGCCGATCTGAGGGCTCATCAGGATCGGCGCACAGGTCGCTGCCATAATGCAGTAGTTCGCTGTGGTCGGAACGCCCATACCCAGGATAATGCAGCAGATCATGGTCAGGAACAGGGCAATAATCGCTCTTCCGCCGGAAATGTTTACAATCAGGGTAATCAGCTTTGAAGCCAGACCGGTAGAAGTAATGCACCCCGCTACCAGACCGGCCATGGCGCAGGCCACTGCTACCGTAATGGTTCCTTTGCCGCCTGCTTCCAGTGCATCCAGGATCTTCTTCGGCGTGATGCGGTCATCCTTATTCAGCAGACCTACCGCAACGGTAATAAAGATCGCTACTGTAGCGGAAAACTGCATGGTATACATGTTGGTGGAGACCAGAACCACCAGCACAATCAACGGGAGCAGCAGATAAATCTTCGGCAGCAGCTTTCCGAGTTTCGGAAGTTCTTCCCTCGGAATACCCCGAAGTCCGAGCTTTTTCGCTTCCAGGTGAACGGCGATGTAAATTCCCGTGAAATACAGTACCGCCGGAAGAATGGCCTTCAATGCCACCTGGGCGTAAGGGATGCCCATGTACTCCGCCATCAGGAAGGCGGCTGCACCCATGATCGGCGGCATGATCTGTCCGCCGGTAGAAGCGGCTGCCTCCACGGCGCCGGCGAACTGAGGCTGATAACCGGTCTTTTTCATCATCGGGATCGTTACCGAGCCGGTGGTAACCGTATTGCCTACCGAAGAGCCGGATACCATACCGCAGAGGGCGGAGGAGATAACGGCTACTTTGGCAGGACCGCCGGCCTGCGAGCCGGCCGCGCAGTTTGCCAGGTCAATAAAGAAAGCGGAAATTCCCGTTCGTTCGAGAAATGCGCCGAATATAATGAATACCACTATGTACTTGGCACAGACATTGATCGGAGTATTCATCATACCCGTCGTGGTATAGAAGAGGTCATAAATGACCTTTCCGAAACGAACATGGGAAAAAGTATACGCCAGCAGGGCGCCGACCACACAGAGAATCGGAATGCCTACGCAGCGGCGGCAAAGTTCCATGTATGCCAGAACGGCAATGATGGCGAAGGCCACCATCTTGGGATCCCTCGTCACCCTTGTAGCCATCTTGATGATCTTTGTCGCATTGGCAGCGAAATAGAAAAACGGAAGCGACCCGGCAATCATGATCAGGATGTCATACCAGGGCATATGGTTGACCCGGACGACTCCTTTTTTGATCGGATAGTTCAGGTATCCAAGGATCAGGATCAGACCCAGGAACAGGTTCAGCTTGATTTCCGGCATTGCCGTGCTGAACAGGGTGACCCAGATGCAGTAAACGGAGAAGGCTATCGCCAGAAGCCGGATCACCAGCTTCGGCTTCCCCTCCCACTGCCGCACGTTGGATTCACGGTCATATTTCTTCATGACCGCTTCCACATCTTCTACAGTCCCGGTGGACATATCGAGAACTACCGGTTCCACAATATCTTTTACGATTTTTTTCGCTTTCATCGATTTTCCTCCCCGGGAACATACGGCCTGCCTGGAACCAGGCAGGCCGAAATTCTGGAAGCACTAAATTCTTTCGGTTCCGGATTCTGTGCACCGGACCTCAAAGAAGATCTGCAAAAAATCCGGTGCACAAATCATTTACTTTGGTTTATTCCATGCTGTTTCTTATTTGGCAGGCACTTCAATGCCTTTTTCTGCGAAGTACTTCACAGCGCCGGGATGATAACCGACCGTCGTTACGGAAGAGGCGAATTCCAGGCTCAGTTCCGCGCCTTTGGCATGAGCGGCCGTGATTTCTTCCAGGTTTTCAAAAACGCCGTACAGGAAGTTGTAAACATCCGCTTCGGCAACATCGTCCCGGGCAATAACAACCGCGCCGACCGCTACGGTCTTCACATCTTCTTCTGTGCCATAGGCTTCCTTCGGGATGGTGTTCTCGCTGTAGTACGGAGATTCTTCCAGAAGTTTGGCAATGTGTTCGTCATCCAGCTGGATCAGATGAACCGGCTTTGTAGCCGCCAGAGAGGTAACAGCCGTCGTAGGAGCACCGGCAACGATGAAAGCGGCATCGATCTTGCCATCCTGCAGAGATTCTGCGGAATCACCAAAGGACTGGTAGGTAGGTTTGATGTCTTCTTCCGTCAGACCATAAGCGCCCAGTACGTCAATCGCGTTGAAGTATACGCCGGAGCCGGCCGCACCGATGGAAACGTTCAAGCCCTTCAGGTCCTCTACGCTCTTGATGTCATCCCGCAGGGTAACGATCTGTACCTGCTCCATGTAGAGGTTGGCTACGGTCGAGAACCCTTCCATGGCGCCGGTTTCTTCAAACAGACGGGTGCCTTCCGCGGCATACGCCATAACGTCGGACTGTACAAAGCCCAGCTGCGCATCATTGAAATCCAGGGCTTCGATATTCGCTACCGAACCGCCGGAAGTGATCGCCGTTACCTTTGTGCTGGTTACTTCGCCGACTTTTCCGGCCAGAACACCGCCGAAGCCATAGTAGGTTCCCTGGTCACCGCCGGTTGTAAAATTCAGTTCAGTGCCTCCCTCCATGGGAGCCGGAGCTTCTGCCGCCATCAAAGGAGTGCAGGCAAGGAACAGAGCCGCGGTCATTGCTGCCAGTTTTTTCCAGTTCTTTTTCATTACTGATTCCTCCTTCAAAAAATATTTGATTCCGGACCGGCTTCATCGCCATGCTCCGAAATCATCCGCACAGTATTGCCTGATAAAAGCCTGCCACTTTGTTATTTTATTGGCAAATGCTCTTATCTCCGATTTTTGTTACAAAAGCATCTTACCACATCCATATATTCGGCGCAAGAAGAATTTGTATTTTTTTCCTGTCCTTTTATTATTCGCCCTTTTCCCATGTCAGAATAAGTGTTTCAAGCTGCCATTCTGTTATTCAGGAAAGCCCCTTTTCAGCGGAGAGGGCTTTCTAAAGAAAAACAGCTGCTCCATCCGCAGCATCCTGTTTTTTCCAGCTCTCAAAGACATCCTGTTTTTCCTGCTTCCAAAGATTGAATTCCCGGAACAAATCAGGTATAGTGGTTGGCAATGGCTTTGCCGCCTGCTCCATACAAAATCAAAGCCGGCGGCAGAATAATTTCTGTTTATAAGTACACCAATAGTATAAGGAGGAATTTGCTATGAGCCGATTCCGGGAATTCCTGAAACGAAAAGATATTGAAATCTCCGCCAGACGTTACGGAATTGATGCCCTTGGAGCCATGGCACAGGGTCTGTTCTGTTCACTTCTGATCGGAACCATCATCAATACCCTGGGCACACAGTTCCACATTTCTTTCCTGACCACACCGGTAGCTGTTGTAGCCGGGCAGCAGTACACCGTGGGCGGGCTGGCTACCGCCATGAGCGGTCCTGCCATGGCCGTCGCCATCGGCTATGCACTGCACTGTCCTCCTCTGGTTCTGTTTTCCCTGATTACCGTCGGTTTTGCCTCCAACGCGCTGGGCGGCGCCGGCGGCCCGCTGGCTGTGCTTTTCGTGGCGATTGTTTCTTCTGAGATAGGAAAAGCTGCTTCCAAAGAAACGAAGATCGACCTGCTGGTCACCCCTCTGGTGACGATTGCGGTCGGCATCGCCCTTTCTGCCTGGTGGGCGCCCGCTCTTGGTGCAGCAGCTTCCCGAGTCGGCCAGCTGATCATGTGGGCTACAAATCTGCAGCCTTTCCTGATGGGCATCCTGGTATCCGTCTTTGTGGGCATCGCCCTGACGCTTCCCATCTCCTCCGCCGCCATCTGCGCAGCCCTTTCGCTGACCGGGCTGGCCGGCGGCGCTGCCGTAGCAGGCTGCTGCGCCCAGATGATCGGCTTCGCAGTCATGTCCTTCCCTGAGAATAAATGGGGCGGCCTGGTCTC
Source organism: uncultured Lachnospiraceae bacterium (assembly GCA_902783295.1). Classification (GTDB taxonomy): domain Bacteria; phylum Bacillota; class Clostridia; order Lachnospirales; family Lachnospiraceae; genus UBA3305. The sequence continues at coordinate 144 of CACZQT010000022.1, read as the reverse complement.
CCAGGGGATCGGAACGTCCATGCTGCAGATGGGGAATATCGTACGCAATCCCCGTATCTGGATTGCCCCCATCGTTACCTCCGCCATCACCGGCCCCATAGCCACCTGCCTCTTCCATCTGGAAATGAACGGCGCCGCCGTATC
>CACZQT010000021.1 GCA_902783295.1 uncultured Lachnospiraceae bacterium | reverse complement strand
TATCTGGTAAGAAACCGGATTACAGCCATTACGGAGATCGATACCCGCGCGCTGACAAGGCATCTGCGGGATCATGGTACCATGAACGGCTGCATTACAACCCGGGTTTATGAAGAAAGGGAGAAGGAGCAGCTCCTGGAAAGAATCCGGCAGTACAGGGTGACGGGAAAAGTAGAAGAGACATCCACGGACAGACAGTATACGCGGCTGCCTTTGGGAAACACACATAAACGGGTGGCGGTTCTGGATCTGGGAATGAAACAGAACATTCTGCATTCGCTTTTGAAACGGGGCTGCGAAGTGACGGTTTTTCCGGCGTCTTCCGCCGCGGAGGAGATCCTGCGCATGAAACCGGACGGTATCCTGCTGACCAATGGTCCCGGTGATCCGAAAGAGAATACCGGGATCATCCGGGAAATCCGGAAGCTGATGAAATCGGGGATTCCCATCTTCGCGATCTGTCTGGGGCACCAGCTGATAGCCCTGGCGGCGGGCGGTGATACGTATAAGCTGAAATACGGCCACCGGGGAGGAAACCATCCTGTCAAAGACCTGGAAACCGGGCGTGTCTATATCAGCGCGCAGAATCATGGATATGCGGTGGATCCGGACTCGCTGGACCCGTCCGTGGCGGAAGAAACCTTCCGCAACGTCAATGACGGAACCAATGAAGGCCTGAGGTATCTCGGAATCCCTGTACGGACGGTGCAGTTTCACCCTGAAGCGAAACCCGGTCCGGAAGATACTGCGTTCCTGTTTGACCGGTTTCTGGAAATGATGGAGGACTGTCATGCGTGATCCAAGCATTAGGAAGGTACTGGTCATTGGTTCCGGCCCCATTATTATCGGACAGGCGGCGGAGTTTGATTACGCCGGAACCCAGGCCTGCAGGGCTCTCAGGGAGGAAGGAATCGAGGTTGTCCTTCTTAATTCCAATCCGGCGACAATTATGACGGACGGGGAGATCGCAGACCATGTGTATATAGAGCCTCTGACGGTGGAGACCCTCGAAGCGCTCATCCTGAAGGAAAAGCCGGACAGTGTGCTTCCCACACTGGGCGGGCAGGCCGGGCTGAATCTGGCCATGGCTCTGGAGGAGGAGGGCTTCCTGAAGAAGAACGGGGTCCGGCTGATCGGAACAACGTCCCTGACGATTAAAAAGGCGGAAGACAGGCTGCTGTTTAAGGAAACCATGGAGAAGATCGGGGAGCCGGTGGCGGCTTCTGAAATCGTTCATTCCGTGGAGGAGGGACTGACGGCCGCGGGGCAGATCGGTTACCCGGTCGTGCTGCGGCCGGCCTATACCCTGGGAGGTTCCGGCGGCGGTATCGCCTATACAAAGGACCAGTGCGCCGAAATCCTGGAAAACGGGCTGAGGCTCTCACGTGTGCACGAGGTGCTGGTGGAGCGCTGCATTGCCGGATGGAAGGAAATAGAATACGAGGTGATGAGGGACGCGGACGGGAATAAGATCAGCGTCTGCAACATGGAAAACATGGATCCCGTGGGCATCCATACGGGAGATTCCATCGTCACCGCCCCGACCCAGACCCTGTCAGACCAGGAGGTGCAGATGCTTCGTTCCTCCGCCCTCCGGATTATTGAGGAACTGAAGATCACAGGGGGCTGCAACGTTCAGTTTGCCCTGCATCCGACAAGCCTGGAATACTGTGTGATAGAGGTAAATCCAAGGGTATCCAGGTCGTCGGCGCTGGCTTCCAAGGCAACCGGATATCCGATTGCCCGTGTGGCGGCCAAAATAGCGCTGGGGTACCGGCTGGACGAGATCCGGAATGCGGTGACACAGGAAACCTATGCCTGTTTTGAGCCGATGCTGGACTATTGCGTGGTGAAAATGCCCCGCCTGCCGTTTGATAAGTTCCGGTCTGCGGAACACCTGCTTGGGACGCAGATGAAAGCGACCGGAGAAGTTATGGCGATTTCAGACAGCTTTGAGGGCGGGCTGATGAAAGCCATCCGTTCCCTGGAGCAGCATGTGGACAGCCTTCTTTCCGGGGAATATGCTTCTTTCAGCGAAAATGAGCTGATGGAAAAACTGCAGAAACCGGATGACCGCAGGATCTGGATGATGGCGGAAGCTCTGCGGAGGGGCTGTTCCGTCCGAAGGCTTTATGCCATCACAAAGATCGATCCCTGGTTTATCGACAAGCTGAAAATCCTGGTGGAGACTGAGCGGAAACTTGCGGAGCGTCCGCTGTCGGAAGCCCTGCTGCGGAAAGCGAAAAGACTGGAATTCCCGGATGCGGCGATCAGCCGCCTGACCGGCCGGTCGTCCGAAGAAATCCGCAGCCTCCGGGAGCAATGGGGGATCCGCGCCGCCTGCAAAATGGTGGATACCTGTGCGGCGGAGTTCGAGGCAAAGACGCCGTATTATTACTCTGCGTACGGCCTGGAAAATGAGGCGCTGCCGGAGGCCGACGGGCGGAAGAAGGTTCTGGTTCTGGGCTCCGGCCCTATACGGATCGGCCAGGGCATTGAATTCGATTTCTGCAGCGTTCATGCCACCTGGGCTTTCCGGCAGGAGGGCTGGGATACGGTGATCATCAACAACAACCCGGAAACGGTTTCAACGGATTTTGATATTGCCGACCGGCTGTATTTTGAACCTTTGACGCCCGAGGATGTGCGGAATGTCGTGGACATCGAACATCCGGATGCGGCGGTGGTGCAGTTCGGGGGACAGACCGCCATCGGACTGACAGAAGCACTGACCAGGATGGGCGTGCCGATTCTGGGAACGGCAGCGGAAGATGTCGATGCAGCGGAAGACCGGGAGCGCTTCGACAGGGTGCTTTCGGAAACAGGCATTCAAAGACCTGCCGGACATACGGTGTTTACAGCGGAGGAAGCGGTACAGGCAGCCGGGGAACTGGGCTATCCAGTTCTGGTGCGGCCGTCCTATGTGCTGGGCGGCCAGGGGATGCACATTGCCGGGGACGAGGAGGATATCAGAGCTTATATCGGTGAAATCAACGAGATTCACCAGGAACATCCGATTCTGGTGGATAAATATGTGCAGGGAACGGAAGTGGAGATCGATGCCCTCTGCGACGGGCAGGATATCCTGATCCCGGGGATTATGGAGCATATCGAAAGGACGGGAATTCACTCCGGAGACTCCATCTCGGTCTATCCCGCCCGCACCCTGACGGAGCCGGCCCGGCAGAAAGTTGTGGAATATGCCCGGAAGCTGGCAATGGCCCTGCATGTGCGGGGGATGATCAATATCCAGTTTATCGCGAAAGAAGACGAAGTGCTGATCATCGAGGTGAATCCACGTTCTTCCCGTACCGTTCCGTATATTTCCAAGGTAACAGGGATACCCATTATCCGCCTGGCTTCCCGTATTCTCTGCGGAAGAACCATCCGGGAACTGGGATATACCCCCGGACTGCAGAAAGAAGCCGGGTATACGGCCATAAAAATGCCGGTATTTTCTTTTGAGAAAATCCAGGGAGCCGAAATCGCTCTGGGGCCGGAAATGAAATCCACGGGGGAATGCCTGGGAATTTCGCCTCGTTTCCATGAAGCCCTGGAAAAGGCTTTCGCCGGAGCCGGTTTCCGTCTGCCGAAGCACCGCAGGATGGTGATTACGGTGAGGGATTCTGCGCAGGAGGAGATGGTCCCTGTCGC
>CACZQT010000020.1 GCA_902783295.1 uncultured Lachnospiraceae bacterium | reverse complement strand
GGTTTGACTTCCACGTTTCAGCATGGTATGGTTAGGGAAATGCTGATGAAAGGTTTCCTGCGCGGAATACGCAGTGCAGGTGACAGACAGCCTCTGAATACGGATGGGATGGGAGACAGCTATGAATACCTGGAGAAGACGAACTGTCAGATATCTGAAACACTGGGGGATTTACGCCCGCCATCTGATCAAGTGGATGGTCAGTTCCGCTGTGATCGGCCTGCTTTGTGGAGGTATAGGCACTGCTTTCCATGTAGGTGTGGAAATGGTCACGGAATTCCGGCTGTCACATTCCTGGCTGCTCTGGCTTCTGCCGGTGATCGGTCTTGCCATCGCCGCTATTTATCATTTCCTGCACACGGAAGGGAAAGGGACGGACCACATTCTGGAAGAAGTCCAGCGGGGGGACGGACTGCCGTTCCTGCTGCTCCCGTCCATATTCCTCTCCACCATTCTGACCCATCTCGGCGGCGGTTCTGCCGGCCGTGAGGGGGCGGCTCTGCAGATGGGCGGCACTATCGGATATCATACAGGACGGCTGATGAGGCTGGATGACGAGGATGTCCGTGTAACTACCATGATTGGTATGGCAGCCTTTTTCTCCGCGCTTTTCGGTACTCCGCTCGCAGCTGCGGTATTCACACTGGAAGTCATCAGCGTAGGAGCAATTTTCCATATGGCCCTTCTGCCCTGCCTGACTGCCGCCCTGATTGCCTATGGCATTTCCCTGCTTCTGGGAGTAGCCCCGACGCGCTTCCTGGTTACAGCTCCGGCGCTGGAACCCATGATGATGGTGCGCGTGGTGGTGCTGGCTGCTCTCTGCGCGCTGGTCTCTGTATTATTCTGTTCCATGATGCACACCGCGCACCGTCTGTTTAAAAAGGGATTTCCGAATCCCTTCCTTCGTGTATTCGCCGGCGGCGCCATGATTATCCTGCTGACCTTCCTGGCTCAGAGCGGGGATTATAACGGAGCCGGTATGGCTGTGATCACCCGGGCTGTTGAAGAGGGACGTGCTTTTCCGACGGCATTCTTATGGAAGATGCTCTTTACAGCCATTACACTGGCTGCGGGATACAAGGGCGGCGAAGTTGTGCCCTCCTTCTTTGTCGGCGCGACCTTCGGCTGCATTGTTGGGCCGCTGCTTGGCATTCCGGCAGGATTTTCGGCAGCAGTCGGTCTGATCGGTGTTTTCTGCGGAGCGGTAAACAGTCCGCTGGCATCCGTTTTTCTTTCCATAGAATTGTTCGGGGCGGATGGGCTTTTGTATTTTGCCATGGCCTGTGCTTTGAGCTTTGTGCTTTCGGGATACAGCGGCCTTTATTCCAGCCAGAGAATTCTGTATTCAAAACTGAAAGCGCATTTTATCGATGCGCGGACAAATGCACACCACGCCGGGGAGGGGATGGAAAAGGAACAATAGAAGACCGGCTGGCACATTTCCCGGCCGGCGGTGTTCCTGAACCGTGTTTTTCGGGCATTTTTGTCATAAATGTATGGACAAAGAAAGAAAGTTGTTTTAGGATATAGATAACTGCAAAGCAGTGTCGGATTTGTGTGTGAAGATCAATCCCGGAAATCCCATTATGGCATGAGGAGCATGCCGGAGAAGAGGAAGCCATGAAAATCAGTAAAAATTTTTTTTCCGGTGTTAAGGAACGTCTGACCGGCGGAAAAAAAGAAAAGTGGGAGATAGATTCCGAAGGGACAGGCGCTGAGATGGACGAGGATATGAGGATACTTTCTCTGGATCCTCATGAGAGGAAGCCGGGCGAGAGCAGCCCGAGGGAACGGGTTATACGTACATCTCCTTCCAAAGCAGCCGGAAAGCCGGAAGCAGGGCGGAACGGGGCAGAAACGAAAGGAACGCCTGTTTCTCTGGAACTCCCGAAGGATCCAGAGGGAGGCACACCGGATCCTCTGGCGGAGGAACTGCAAAAAGCAGCATCCGGACCGATTACGCTTGAACTGGCCGAAGATCTTCCGGCGCCGGACCCGGTGACGGAGGAAGAAGAAAAGAATGACACCGCTGTGCCTGCCGTTGAGGAGACAGAAGCAGGGGAGGGCGAGGAAGAGAATGCTCCCGCCGGGGAGGAATCAGACGGAACCCCTGAAGGAGAAGGCTTCGCAGAAGCAGTGGAGGAAGAAGGCGGCGCTGCCCCTGCAGAAGAAGCCGGGGAATCAGACGGTATGGAAGGTTTTGATACCGGACTTGACGATCCGGACCGCTGGGACATGCCGGATGAAACGCCGGATCCCAGCCGCTGGGATATGCCGAAGGAATCCCTGGCAGAACCGGAACCGGAAGAAAGTCCGGAGGAAACCGAAAGCAGGGGCGGTATTTTTGACAGGCTGAGCTTCCTGAAACTGAAGAGGACAGAGGGCGGCGAAGAAAGCCAGAAGGATGAAAAGGGAAGCCTGGCGGAATGGTTTTCCAAGCGGAAGGCGGATGCACAGGATGCCTTTAAGGCAGGTGCGGATTACGTGGGAGGACCTTCGGAGGAGCCGCTTGCCGCAGATGATGACGTGGAGCCTGAATTCGAGGAAGGAGAGAGTGCAGGACACGTGATTCTGCGCTCCAGCAAGAAGATGCTCGGCGGCGTCGGACGGGGACTTCTCAGCATTGTACAGTTCCTTTGGGGATTCATCAGTGAAGCCGCCGTTGGTTTCTTTGTTTCTTCAAAAGCGCATCTGGCCAATGAAATCAAACCCAGGAACTGGAAGCACCTGTTCTCCCGTTACCTGCTGACATTAATCATCTTCTACTATGAACTGGTGTTTAAACTGTCAACAGCAGGTTCACCGCTGGGATTTTCTATCCTGTACATACTGTTGTTCTCTTTGTGCTGGGGACTGCTGGGCTATCTGCTGACAACCTTCCTGAAACCGAAGAGAAACCGCCAGGTAAGGCGCTGGCTGATCCTGGCGCTGGCGGTTCCTTATATCCTGTTCTATTTTAAATATCAGCGAATGGGCAAGTTCTACGGCCTGGCGGATACGGTGCCGATGGTAAGCGGAAGTACCAGTGCTCTGCTGAAACTGATCTTCAGCGTTCAGGGAATCCTGCATCTGGTTCTGTTCCTGCTTCCTTTTGCCATATACACTCTGGTTCTGATGCATATGGATTCCTGCCGTAAGATCAAAGCCAGAAGACGGATCCGGACAGTGGTGACCATTGCAGTGATCTGGCTTGTCACCTGGCTGCTGATTCTGGTTCATCCTGATTACCGCTGGGATTACGGCCGGGAATATACCTTCCATGCAGCCACCTGTGATTTCGGTCTGCTGACCTCCGTGCGGCTGGACGTACAGCGTCAGCTGCTTGGCGGGAAGAGTGGGGACGCAGACGTTGTTCCCTCCACCAGTCAGACAAAACCTGCTGCGGCTGAGACAGAGGCAGCCGTTCAGATGGAAGCTGAAACAGAAACCGGGACAGAAGCGGAGGAATCCGCGGAGGAGATCGAAGACGAGGATGCTGCAGGCTGAAGCAGAAGCATCCGCATACAAAGAATATAAGAAAGCCGGCAGATCAGGTTCAGATCTGCCGGCTCTCTTGTTGTACGATAAGCCCGGAGAAATCAGTGTCTCCTTTGAAGATTTCAGCAGTTATTCCTGCGCTTCCGGAACCGGTTCTTCGATCAGATCCAGAGGTTCCTGCATCTCCGGAGCCGTTACTTCGGCCTGACGCGGAGGTTCGTGTATTTCCAGGACCGGCTCTTCGACCAGATCCAGAGGTTTCTCCATCTCCGAAGCCGGTTCTTCGGCCGGATGAGCCGGTACCTGATGTTCCGGGACAGGAGTTCCTTCCTTCCGCAGCTGTTCCAGATGATCTGCCGCCCGGGCCCCGCCCCGGAATTTCGGAAGCTGAGGTTTCTTCTTCCGGTTCTGGAACCAGACGCCGGCCAGAAACGCTGCGAGGATCAGAAGGGAAATCAGAGTGACTGCAAATCCCTCCCGCAGTCCAGAAACATGATAGGTCATACTGACGGTATGAACCCCTTCCGGCATGTAAAGCATTAAAAAAGTGGATTCAAAAGCGTCTGCCGTTACTTCCGTGCCGTCCAGCCACACGGTCCAGCCGCTGTCGTACGGAATCGAAAGGAAAAGGGTTGAATCCTCTTCCGCAGTTACGTTTCCTGTGATTTCCGTACGCCAGAGAGAATTGGAATAACTGGTGATATCCATGCCATTGGGGGAGAGTGCTTTATACCATTCGATAAAGGCTTCATTGTTGAAGTAATAAGCAGTGGCATAGATGTCGTAATCTTTGTCATCGGAATCGGAAACAGAAATCTCTGCCCCTTCCTCACAGATACCCAGGTCCAGAAGATAGCCGCGGTCCACATTGTTGAATATTTTGCGGTTGTCATCAATGTAGACCTGCGCATCGGAGATGCTCCGGTTGTCTATGTAGACAAAGTATCTTCCGGTTTTTTCCGCGGTGAAATCCAGGGATTCATAGCTGCCGCTGTATTCCACCCTTTCCAGAACGGGAAGACCTCCGGTTGTGCGTTCTACCAGCATGTTCTGCGCCTCTGCCGGGTTGTCCAGGTCTTTGTAGGAGTATTCTCCCGGGATTTCCCGGGGAATGAGGAAGCCCAGCGGCATGGTATACTGGTTTTCATAAAGCCAGGTATTCTCCACGCGGTTCAGATACGTATAGAGCGGGTCCTCCGGAAGTTCCGAAGCGGAGATATAAAATCGGACCGAAAGCAGAGAAGACATCAGCGGGGTAGCGCCGGTGAAACTGTAGGCGTTGGTATTCCCCTCCATTCCGAAGGTTTTGTAGAAGTCGCTGATGGCAGACTGCGTTGTGGAGGAGAAAATCGAAGCGGACTGATAACCGATCCAGGCACCGTCGTTCTTGGTGCGCCGGCTGGGTTCTTTCTCCACACGGAAGAATTCGCCCTGAGCTTTGTCCTCAGCCTGCCGGATCAGCGCCTGGTAATTGTCCGTGTTTTTCCAGTAATCCGTACGGTTGACTGTGGTCACACTGGTAACTGCCGTGTTCAGACCGGTTTCCGCAATGGAAATGCCCAGGATCAGAATCCACGCCGTGACCTGCCGCATTTTTCCGGACAGAACCAGATGCAGGAAAATGGAGTACAGTGTTGTGAAAAGCAGGGTGAGCAGGAAGGAGTAATAATGAAACTCCGGGGCCGTGACTGTTTTTTCACAGATAAAGATAAAAGCCGTTACGCCGAAGATGACAGCTGTCAGCTGACTGCGGGTCAGTTCCCTGAAATGCCGCAGGCCTTCATAGCACATAACCAGTACCAGGAAGGTGTAAAGGAAGGACTGGCGGCAGGGCAGGCTGTTGGGATAGTGCATGCCGTGCCATATATAGTTGAGAACGTTCAGACGGAAGGAGAGAAGCATGAAGCCCAGAAGGATGGTCTTTACAATTTTCTCTTTTGCGTCAATTCTGGGATTTATGAGGTAGGCAGGCAGCAGCAGCAGGCAGATGACGCCGCTGTAAATGTTGGGCCAGTGCTCCAGGCCGATTTCCACATCCACATTGACCATATGTCTGGCCAGCATTTCCAGCATGGAAAAATAGGAAGTGAGAGTGGAAGGGAAAGTGCTGTTGGCAGAGGCTGTCGTCATCAGGCAGCGGGCGGCCGGGAAAATCAGTACGGCAGCCATTCCTCCTGCCAGAAGGGAGAAAATCCCGAACAGGAAAACTTTCTGCAGGTATTCCCGGATGGTTTTCCGGGGCAGCATGACCATTTCGCAGATGAAATACAGCACCATGAAAATGCAGAGCATTATGGCGATGTAGTAATTGGAGGCGATGGCCAGGCCAAGAGAAATACAGTACAGGAAAGGCTGGTTTTTACGCACCAGCTGCTCAAGACCCAGCAGGATCAGCGGAGTGAGCCACAGGCAGTCCAGCCACATGGTATTCCAGCTGTAAGCGGCCATATATCCGCTCAAGGCGTAGCAGATGGCAATCACAGGGACAGCCATGTCACAGCGCCGGAAACGCTTCTTCAGATAGTAAGCCATGGAAAGGCCGCAGAATCCTGTTTTCAGGACGATCAGATAGGTCATGTATTCGATGACCCAGCCGCTGGGGATCAGGGCCATCAGCCAGTTAAAGGGGCTGGACAGATAGTAGGCATATAAAGCTACATAATTGGTGCCCAGGCCGATCTGTGTAGTATAGGTCAGGCTGCCGCCCTCTTTCAGAGTACGGGCGAACTCCGCCAGGAAGGGAGCGTACTGGTGATACATGTCCGTACGAAGAAAGCTCTGATTTCCAAAGGGAAAAATCTGCTTGCCGGCAAAAACGCCAAGCATGACAACAATCGGCAGCAGGAAGGAAAGCAGCATGGGCATCCGGGCGTCTGTTTCCTGTATCTGTGCTTTACGGTTTTCTGAGTGGTGAAAAAGCATGACAAATTCTTCTCCCGGTGTGGTATACTCAAAACAGGCATGGCTGCAGGTGAAAATCCCTGAATCATGCGAGGCAGTGATAAGCGCCAAATCTTTATCAGTTTAGTTCATTTCCGGCAAAAAGGCAAGCTGTTTGCCGGATCGGCAGGTACTTTGTGCTGTATATGCCGCGGTTAGAGCCGCTTCAGCGGATTTGTGTGGAGGTTTTTATGGAGATCGAGAAGAAATATCTGGTTTCCCGTTTGCCGGAGGGCTGGGAAAACTGCCCTTTTCATGAAATCGAGCAGGCATATCTCTGCCGGAAGCCGGTGATCCGGGTCCGGAAAAAAGATGACCGTTATATCCTGACCGTGAAAGGAAAAGGGAAGATGGCCCGGGAGGAATTTGAACTTCCGCTTGAAGAAGAGGAATACCGCAAACTCCTGTCTAAGGCGGAAGGATCCATGATCCGGAAAAAAAGAGTGCTCATTCCGCTGCCTCCGTACCGGGCAGAACTGGATTTTTTCCAGGAACCCTTTGATGATCTGATCATGGCGGAAGTGGAGTTCCCGACCGTGGAGGAGGCGCTGGCATTTACCCCGCCGGAATGGTTCGGGGAAGAGGTGACGGAGGACAGGAGATTTCATAACGCGAGGATGAGCACCGGGGAATATCCGGAGCATTCTTTCTGGAAAGCGAACGGCGAATGACGGTTCCGGGCCGGAAACAGGACAGGAGGACTGGTATGAAACGAATTGGAATAAAGGGCGGCAGAATCGTGGATCCTTTTACGGGCAGGGATTGTCTCTCGGACCTGGTTCTGGAAGGACCGGTGATTGCACGGCTGGGTGACTCCGTTCCCATGGAGGATTGTGACGAGATTCTTTCCGCGGAAGGCTGTATAGTGGCTCCGGGACTGGTGGACGGCCATGTTCATTTCCGGGATCCGGGATATGAATATAAAGAGGATATCGAAACAGGGGCAGAGGCTGCGAAGCGGGGCGGTTTTACCACTGTAATCATGATGGCCAATACCAACCCGCCCATCAGTACACCGGAGCACCTGAAAGAAAATCTGGAAAAAGGAAAGAAAACCGGCATCCATGTGCTGCAGGCGGGCACGATTACCATGGATCTGAAGGGGAAAGAACTGACGAATATGGAAGCGCTCCGTGCAGCCGGCGCAGCGGCCTTTACGGATGACGGCATTCCGCTGATGGATGAGAAGCTGTTGTGGGAAGCGATGCGGCGGGCTTCCTCGCTTGGAAGACCTGTCAGCCTGCATGAAGAAGATCCGGCCTTTGTGGAATCGCTGGGCATCAACCAGGGGAAGGTTTCACGGGAAATGGGACTGGGAGGCGCTTCCGCCTGTTCAGAAGAAGTCATGGTGTCCAGGGACCTGGTGCTGGCAGAGGATACAGGCTGCCCGGTGGTAATCCAGCATATCAGTTCAGGACGGTCCGTCGAACTTGTGCGGGAAGCCAAGAAACGAGGCGTCTGCTGCTTTGCGGAAGTGACGCCGCATCATTTCACTCTGACAGAGGAGGATGTAAGAGTATTCGGGACGAATGCCCGCATGAATCCGCCGCTGCGCACGTCCCGGGACCGGGATGAAATCCGCCGGGGACTGGCAGACGGCACAATCGATATGATTGCCACAGACCATGCTCCGCATGCGGCCTGGGAAAAGGAAAAGCCCTTTGCCCAGGCGCCCAGCGGGATTATCGGGCTGGAAACTTCGCTTTCCCTTGGCATCACCATGCTGGTGAATGAGGGAATTCTCTCCATGATGGAGCTGATGAATAAAATGAGCCGGATGCCTGCGAAGGTGTATCATCTGCTCCGCCCGAACGGGATTCTGGCGGGAGGGGCGGCAGATCTGGTCATTTTTGACCCGGAAGGGGAAAGGGTCGTAACCGGATTCGCCTCTAAATCTTCCAATTCCCCCTTCCTGGGATGGAAGCTGAAAGGCATGGTAAAAGCCACGATCTGTGAAGGAAACATTGTTTACCGGGACGGGTTTTTCTGAGCCTCCGTCTGTGACGGAAACACGGTTTATCAGGTTTAAAAATAAAGGAAAACGGGGGGCGCCGCCCCCCGTTTCCTTACATATGAACTGT
>CACZQT010000019.1 GCA_902783295.1 uncultured Lachnospiraceae bacterium | reverse complement strand
ATCCCCGAAACTGAAGAGGAGATTATTCCGGAAACAACGGAAGAGGATCTCCTTGTGATTGAAGAGGAAGAGGAACCGGCGGAAACTCCTGCAGCTGAGGAAACGACCGCTGAAGAAATGCCTGCAGTGGAAGAAGCCGAAGAGCCTGTCGAAGTTCAGGACGATGAGGTCTTTGCTGCAAATGCTGTGCCTGAGAATACAGAGCCCGCAGATGAAGATACGGCTGCTGCTGAAGAAGTGCCGGTTACTGAGGAAGCTGCAGCGGAAGAAGCGGCAGCGACAGAGGAAGCTGCTGAGGTATCTGAGGTTCCGGAAGCAACGGAGGCAGCTGCGGAAGTACCTGAAGTCCCGGAAACGACGGAAGAAGCCGCAGAAGCGCCTGAAGTTCTCTCAACAGAGGGTGCAGCGGCAGCACCGGAAAGCCCGGCCGAGGAACCTTCTCCGACAGGTGGGCAGGCGGAAGAACTGGAACCGGGAATCCTGGGAGCTTCTGTGACGGAAACTCCTGCTTCTGCGAATTCGGAAGCGGCAGCATCGGCTTCCGGAGAGAGCAGTGTGGAGCCGACCACCATCCAGGCAACACAGGAACCGATTCTTCCCGGATGGTTTTCAGCAATTCTTCGCCGTGTCAGTCCTGTAATGCTGGCGCAGAGAAGGGAAGGCGGGCTGCCGGAAGCGTTAGCGAATGCGTCGGTAGATCTGGTCCCTGCTGTGGAAGCAGCTGGTATAGCCGCGGTTCAGGGGCCGGGAACAGCGACCCTGCCTGCAGCGGCGGAAACCAGCGCAGTTCCGGCAACGACAGAAGCTGTTGTGCCGCCGACAACGATGGAACCGGTTACGGAAGCACCGACTACGGAAGAGCCTACTATGGAAACAGAACGTGAAACCAGGGCTCCCCGCGGCACGATCATGTACACGAGCACTTATCTGAATGTCCGGTCCGCTCCTTCCAGCGATGCGAGAAAAGTGGGCAGCCTTTCCATCTACGATGAAGTCCGCGTACTGGATGATTCCGGATCCTGGTACAGGATCTGGTATGACGGTGAAGAAGCCTATGTGTACGGGGCTTATGTGGAGGACAGCCCTGCAAAAGCGGAAAGCGCAGAAGCAGCCCGCGCAGAGGCGGAGCGGAAGAAAGAAGAGGAATCCAGAGCAGCTGAAAGCAAGAAGGCCAGCGAAGAAGACGAAGAAGACGACGATGACGATGATGACTCCGGGAAGGATGACACCTATCTGATTCCTTCCAGCAGCCGGAAAGTTATCAGCGACAGTACGCTGGAAGATATGAGCAGCAGTGAACTGCGCATGGCCCGCAATGAGATCTACGCCCGTCACGGCGCGATTTTCGATGATGAAGATCTCCAGGAATATTTCGAGGGCAAGAGCTGGTATAAACCGAAGAAGAGCGCTTCCAGTATCGCCTGGGAGGAATTCAATTCGGTGGAACAGGAAAACATCGAACGAATCTGGGATATGGAATAAGAAGTATAACAGCGAAGGGGCCGGTGCAAAACCGGCCCCTTTTTTATCTCACAGGAAATTCCTCCGGATTTCCTGTTTTATTGTACATGATTGTGGATTTCCGAACTGCATCCGGGAAAGACGGCGGTGATGCGCAGAGATTTTTCATCTTCCGTGGAAGCGGAGATTTTTCCTTTATGGGCCTGTACGATCGCCTGTGCGATGGAAAGGCCGATTCCATACCCGCCTGTACCGGAATTCCGGGAAGTGTCTGCCCGGTAAAACCGGTCAAACAGATGAGGCAGACTGCTTCTGGAGACATGCTCTGCTGTATTGAATACCTCAAGGGAAAGACTTTTACCCTGGCGGGAGAGCGTCAGGGAAATGCTGCCGTCCGGATTGGAATATTTCAGCGCATTGTCCAGAAGGATGCCGACCAGCTGACGTATGGAAGCCTCATCCCCGGTAAGCGTCAGCATAGGTTCTGCTTTCAGCCGGAAACTTTTTCCCTGCGCCAGGGCAGGTGCCCGGTAGGATTCCGCTGTTTCCAGGACTACTTCTGAAACGGGAAAATCGATCATTGTATAGCTCTGGCCGGCTTCTTCTGAACGGGCCAGGGAAATCAGGTCCTTGGTCAGACCCGCCAGCCGGCGGGTCTGTTTTTTGATATCTTCCACCCATTCGTTCTTTTCGCCCAGATCCATTTCCAGTACGTCTGTGTCCGCCTCAATGATAGCCAGAGGTGTTTTCAGCTCGTGACCGGCATCCGTGATAAAGCGGCGCTGCTTTTCGGCATTTTCCACGAAAGGCCGGGTGATGCGTCCCGAGAAAAAGAAGATGAGTCCGAAAACGACCAGAAGCCCTAGAAGGGAAATACCATAGCTGGTCAGCAGCACGCTGCGGAAGGTTTCCAGGTTCCTGCCGCGGTCCAGGAAAAGAAACAGGGTTTCGTTTTTGGAGGAAGCCGAGACGAGGTACCGGTAATTTCCCAGAAAACCCCGTACTTTCCGGCTGCCCTGCAGGCGGCCGGCATATTCCGCGGCTTCTTCCTCGGAAATGGCGGCGATATGGCTGACATCGACACTGGCAGCTTCACCGCTTTCGCCGGTGGTGACGGAGAAGTAACGGGATTCAAAAGGCAGTTCAGCAGACATATTCCGCATACCCGACAGAGCCTTCCTCTTGTCACGCCGGAAACTTTCATCTGCATCCGGCTGCTTTCCATCTGAATCCGACGGTCTCCCATTCACATCCGGCTGTCCGGGGCCGGGAAAAGAGGCGCCGTCCGGCAGACCACTCTCATCCGGTGCGGTACCGGGTTCCATATTCTGGAAATCCGGAAAAGCACCTCCATTCTCAGCCAGCATATCAAGCACCTGATCCGCTTCTTTTACAAGCTGACGGTAATTGAGCAGGCTGGCGGCGGATACAATAATGAACAGAACTGCGAACAGGGAGAGCATGGAAACCGTGATCAGCCGGAAACGCAGTTTTTTAATCATTTCCATTTTAGGGCCCTCTCAATGAAAACAGGATGCAGAAACCGCCTTTAAAGGCAGTCACTGATTTTATCGGACAGTTTACTGGGTGATTTCTTCCAGAGAATATCCGACGCCCCGGGTGGCGCGGATCTGGACATTCGCCTGCAGGGCTGTCAGCTTTTTCCGGAGATAGGAAATATAGACCCAGACTACGCTGATATCCGTATCGGTATCATAGCCCCAGATCTTTTCCATAAAACGTTCTGCCGAAATCAGCTGCCTGGGATTGCTCATGAACATCTCCAGCATCTGATATTCCTTCCCTGCCAGCCGGAACTTTCCGGAGGGGGAGGATACTTCATAGGAGGCAGTATCCAGGGTGATATTTCCGAAAGAAATCCGGGTGTCCGCCTGGGCCAGCTGAACCCGCAGCATGGCGCGGATTCTGGCAAGCAGCTCTTTGCTGGAAAACGGCTTGGTAAGGTAATCGTTGGCGCCGGCATCCAGTCCTGCCACCTTATCGTCCACTTCGGACTTGGCTGTCAGCATAAGGACCGGGATCAGGCTGCCGGAGGCGCGGATTTTTTTCAGTACTGTAATGCCATCCACCTTCGGCATCATAATATCCAGAATAACGCCGTCATAGTTTTCTCCGGCCAGGTAGTCCAGTGCTTCCTGCCCGTCGCAGGCAGTATCCACAGAATAATTGTTCTTCTCCAGAATGGCGCAGACAGCCCGGGAGAGGGAATGCTCATCTTCTGCCAGCAGTAATCTCATGGGAAAACTCCTTTTTGCGGTAAGCAGCTGCCTCTGAGGCAGCGGTAAGAGGGAGAAACTGGTCCCGGCGCTGCTTCCTGCCTCCGCCGACAGCCGGTTTTCCACATAAGACTAGCATACACGAAGAAAAAAGAAAAGTTTTTTTCTTTAAAGCTGATTTAAGGAAAGCCCTGTAAGATGGGCACCGTAAAGAACAGGAAACGCAGAGAAAACCGGATTGGCCGGGCAGATGCGAAAGGAGCAGTCAATGAGTACGCAGATGATTTTCCAGAGGTATGAGACAAAATACATGCTGACAAAGGAACAGAAAGAAAGAATTCTGGAGGCTATGTCTTTACATATGGCGCTGGATGAATACGGGAGGACAACCATCCGGAACCTGTACTACGATACCGGGGATTATCTGCTGGCGAGGCGCTCGATCGATAAGCCGGAGTACAAGGAAAAGCTTCGCGTAAGAAGCTACGGCCCGGCCGGAGAAAAGGACAAAGTGTTCGTGGAACTGAAGAAAAAGTACGACTCCGTGGTGTACAAGCGGCGGCTGACCCTGACAGCGGAAAATGCCAGAGAGTGGCTGGCCGGCAGGGAAGATGTGCAGAACGAAAGCCAGATAGCCCGGGAAATCGCTTACTTTCGGGATCACTACGAAACACTGGAACCCAGGGTATATCTTTCCTACGAAAGAGAAGCCTGGTACGATCTGGACGGCAGCGATTTCCGAATCACCTTCGATGAGAATATTCTGGCGAGGCGCAGCCGCCTGAGCCTGGCGGAAGAACCTGGCGGGGAAGTGCTGCTGAAGACGGGAACGACTCTGATGGAGGTCAAATGCGCGGGAGGCTATCCGCTCTGGCTGGTGCAGGTGCTTTCCCGGGAACATATCCGGAAGACCTCGTTTTCCAAATACGGAATGTTTTACGAGAAAGTCATTTTCCCGGAGCTCTGGCCGGCTGTTGTGAAAAGCCCGGCTCTGAGCAGACAGCCTGAAAACAAACCTGTATGGACCATGTCTCGTAGGATAGCGCACAGTGCATAAAAGCAAGAAGGAGGAATAAAAACATGTTATCATCCATTTTTAACGGGCTGTTTGACAATACAGCCGCAACATCCATAGATATCACCCGGTTTCTGCTCTGCATGGCGGTTTCGCTGATCATAGGCCTGCTGCTGGCGGGGGTGTATATGTACCGCTCACGTGCCACCAAAAGTTTCCTGGTTACGCTTTCCATGCTTCCGGTGACGGTCTGTGTGGTGATCCTGATGGTAAACGGAAATATCGGCGCAGGTGTTGCTGTGGCAGGTACTTTCAGCCTGGTCCGCTTTCGTTCTGTACCAGGCACTGCGCGGGAAATCGGGATGCTGTTCCTGGCCATGGGCGCCGGTCTGATCTGCGGTATGGGATATCTGGGCTTTGCCCTCCTCTTCGCCGTAATCATGTGCCTCATTTTCCTGGGGCTGGATGGCCTGGATATGGGAATCTCGAAGAGAAATGCCTGTTATAAGACCTTGCGGATTACCATTCCGGAGGATCTGGATTATACCGGTATTTTTGATGATATATTTGAAAAGTATACAATGAAACGTGAACTGACACAGGTGAAATCCACCAATATGGGCAGCATGTTCCGCCTGACTTACGATATTATGCTGAAGGAGCCGGCGAAGGAAAAAGAAATGCTGGATGCCATCCGCTGCCGCAACGGAAACCTGGAGATCACCGTTTCTTATCAGGACAATATGGTTACGGAACTGTAAGCAGGCATCTTTGAAAAAAGAGACGACAATAAGACAATTTACAATATAATATAGGTTGATGCAAGGGTCAAAAGACTGCAGAAGTTGTGCTTGCAAAGAAGGAACCTGCCCCGGGACGGGCAGAGCAGGAAAAGAAGGATTTACTCATGAAGAAGAACAGAATGTACAGATTTTGGATTTCAGCCCTGACATTGATCCTTGGGCTGACAACCCACATCACGGGGCAGACAGTGGCGCAGGCATCTGAAAATACGGCTGAGAGTATTTCCGTGGATGTATCGGAACTTTTCAGCGACAGGGATCTGGCGGGAACCTATGACGATTCGGAAGCTGTGGATGTTATCCTGGAGGGAGATACGGCTTCCTGCGGCGGCGATGGAGTTACCATTTCCGGCAGTACGGTGACAATCACTAAGAAAGGCGTATACCGCCTTTCCGGGACGCTTTCGGGCATGGTGATCGTAGATGCAGGGGAAGACAAAGTCCAGCTGGTGCTGGATGGGGCGGTTATAGAATCGGCAGAATCTGCTGCCATCTATGTACGGCAGGCGGATAAGGTATTTATCACCCTCGCAGAGGGCAGCGAGAACGCCTTAAGCAATGGCGGAACCTATACGGCGATCGACGACAATAAAATCAACGCGGTGGTTTTCAGCAAGGACGACCTGACGCTCAACGGTTCCGGAAGTCTGAAGGTGAATGCGAAAGCAGGGAGCGGTATATCCTGCAAGGATGATATGGTGATCACCGGAGGTGTTTATACGGTGAATGCGGAAAAGCATGGAATTGCGGCGAAGGACAGCCTGGCGGTTTCCGACGGAACCTTTATCGTCACCAGCGGCGAGGACGGCGTCCGTGCGGACAACGACGATGATGAATCAAAGGGCTCTGTGTATATCGGCGGCGGCACCTTCACCATTTCTGCTGCGGATGACGGTCTTCATGCCTCGGCGGGTCTGATCATTGCAGACGGGACCATTGATATTGTGACAAGTGAGGAAGGCCTGGAAGGGCTGACGGTAGATATCCTTGGCGGGGAGATTTCCGTCGCTTCCAGCGACGACGGAATCAACGCTGCCGGCGGCGCATCCTCCTCCGTAAACCAGGGACGGGGAATGTTTGAGAATAATACAAATGCCTGGATCCGTATTTCCGGAGGAACGGTATACGTGAACGCGGGCGGCGACGGGCTGGATTCCAACGGGAGTATCCTGATGACTGACGGAGTGGTTTATGTGGCAGGCCCGGAAAATGAGGGCAACGGGGCACTGGACTATAACGGAACAGCCACTATTACCGGAGGATATATTCTGGCGGTTGGAACTTCCTCTATGACACAGAATTTCAGCGCGGCGGAGAATCAGGGTTCGATGCTGGTGAATACCGGAAATCAGCAGGCAGGGACAGCCATTGTCCTGAAGGACGCTTCCGGAACGGAGATCATAAACTGGACGAGCGCGAAAGCCTATTCCAGCGTGCTCATCAGCGCCCCTGCTGTTCAGAGCGGAGAAACGTATACACTTACAGCCGGCGGTTACAGCGGCACCATCGCCATGGATGGCAGTCTCTACGGTCAGGGCGGCGGCTTTGGGGGCATGAGAGGCTTTGGCGGCCGCAACGGCTTCGGCGGACCGAATGGCTTTGGCGGCCAGAACAGCCCGGACGGCCAGAGCAGCCCGGACAGCTCCGGTGACCAGAACAATTCCGGTGGTCCAGACGGGGGAATGGGGGTTCCGGGAAGGTGATGACGGAAACACAGTTGAAAAGATAAGAAAAAACAGTTATACTGGAAACACATTTATCAAGCGGCAGAAAACTCTGCCGCTTCCTATCGTGTTTATCTGGACAGGCGGGAGGCATCATGGAAGAAGAGAGACAGGTTCCGGGGGAACTGACAGGCCGGATCATTAAATGGATCGCGGTCGTCACCATGTTCATCGATCATATCGGTGCATCCCTGCTGGAATGGTATGTCATCTATATGCCGACAGGCCCGGCCAAAGTGATGGTCAGGAATATAGACCAGGTTGTCCGCGGTATCGGGCGTCTGGCGTTCCCGCTGTTTATTTTCCTGATGGTGGAGGGCTTTTTCTATACCCGCAGCCGCTTCCGGTATGCGGCGAGACTGGCTTTGTTTGCCGCCATTTCCGAGATTCCTTTTGATCTGGCATTTTTCCTGAGGCGGAGTGTTCTGAACAATCACATTTTATGGGATACGAGACATCAGAATGTGTTTTTTACACTGGTGATCGGCTTTCTGGCCATGTGGGTGATGGAAACACTGCGCCCGAAGCACTGGGAGAAAGATGATATAAAATCCTGGGCGGAAGCGCTGCTCCGCATTGCACTCTGCGCTGCGGCGGCGTATGCAGCGTGCCGGCTGGCAGACTGGCTGCATACGGATTACAGCTGGAAAGGCGTGCTGGCTATGGAACTGGCTTACCTCATCCGGCTGGCCGGGCGGACAGACCTGGAAATTTTCGGCATTCTGGCTGCCCTGCTCTTTTCCAGCCGGTCGGAGCTGGTGGCAATTCTGGATTATGAACTCATCCGCCGTTATCACGGAAAAAAAGGAAAGAGCGGCGGGCGCTGGTTCTTTTATATTTTCTATCCGGCGCATCTGCTGGTTCTGGGACTGCTGAGAGTGGTTTTTATTCTTCGCTGAAGCGACTGTGAATATATGGAGGACAAAACGTATGAGCAATCTTGACCAAAAGGCCGTGAACGCGATCCGCGTACTGTCGGCAGACATGATTCAGAAAGCAAACTCCGGCCACCCGGGGCTTCCTCTGGGGGCAGCTCCTGCTGCCTTTGAACTTTGGGCCAGGCATATGAAGGCGGATCCTGCACATCCGGACTGGGTGAACAGGGACCGGTTTATTCTTTCGGGCGGACATGGTTCCGCGCTTCTCTATTCCCTCCTGCACCTGTTCGGGGTGGGCGGGCTTTCTCTGGATGAATTGAAACAGTTCCGCCAGTTCGGCTCTCTGACACCGGGACATCCCGAATATCGTCATACCATCGGTGTGGAAGCGACTACCGGCCCGCTTGGCGCCGGTATGGGTATGGCAGTCGGCATGGCCATGGCAGAAGCTCATCTTTCAGCGCTTTTCAATCAGGAAGGGTATCCTGTTGTGGATCACTATACCTTCGTGCTGGGCGGTGACGGCTGCATGATGGAAGGCATCTCTTCCGAGGCTATGTCTCTGGCGGGCACGCTGAAACTGGGCAAACTCATTGTCCTCTATGATTCCAACCGCATTTCCATCGAGGGCAGTACGGAAATTGCTTTTACGGAAAATGTCCAGAAGCGTTTTGAAGCCTTCGGCTTCCAGATTATTACGGTAGAGGACGGTACGGATCTGGCTTCCATCGGTGCGGCGATCGAGGAAGCAAAATCTGATCTGGAACACCCGTCTCTTATTACAATCCGTACCGAAATCGGTTACGGCTGCCCGGCCAAGCAGGGCAAGGCAGTAGCCCATGGGGAGCCTCTCGGGGAAGAGAATATCCTCGCGATGAAAGAAAACCTGGGCTGGGAAAGCATGGAACCCTTCTTTGTACCGGAAGATGTCTATGCATATTACCGGGAAATTGCCGGGGCGAAGGCACCTGCCAGAGAAGCCTGGGAGAAGATGTTTGCCGAATACTGCCAGGCATTCCCGGAGAAGGAAGCTCTCTGGAAGAAATGCTTTGCACCGGAAGTGGAGGAGGAACTGTGGAATTCCGAGGCCTTCTGGGCTTATGAGGATAAGCCTCAGGCAACCAGAAATTTGTCCGGAACTATGATCAACCGGCTGAAGGATGTGCTGCCCGGTCTGTTCGGCGGTTCGGCGGACCTGGCTCCTTCCAACAAGACCAATATGAAGGACGCCGGTGATTTTTCTGCGGCAGATTATGCCGGCAGGAACCTGCACTTCGGCGTGCGCGAACTGGCCATGGCGGCCATCGGCAACGGCCTGGCACTGCACGGCGGTGTACAGCCTTATGTAGCGACTTTCTTCGTATTCAGTGATTATACCAAGCCCATGGCCAGGCTGGCGGCTCTGATGAAGCTGCCGGTGACCTATGTTTTCACACACGACAGCATTGGTGTCGGAGAAGATGGTCCTACTCATGAGCCGGTAGAACAGCTGGCTATGCTCCGGGCTCTGCCGAACTTTGATGTGTTCCGTCCGGCGGACGCGACGGAGACCGCGGCAGCCTGGTATGCAGCTGTAACATCCAAAGAGATTCCCACCGCCATCGCCCTGACACGTCAGAACCTGCCGCAGCTCGCCGGTTCCGGCCGCGATGCTCTGAAGGGGGGCTATGTGGTGGCGGATGCCTCGAAGGAAGTGCCGGATGTGATTCTGATTGCCAGCGGCTCGGAAGTAGCCGTGGCCGTAGGGGCCAGGGAAAAACTCCTGGAAAAGGGCGTGGATGCCCGCGTGGTCAGCATGCCCTGCATGGAGCGCTTTGAACGTCAGGATGCTGCCTATAAGGAAGCAGTGCTGCCGAAGGCAGTACGTGCCCGTGTAGCGGTGGAAGCCGGTGTGGATTTCGGCTGGGGGAAATATGTAGGTCTGGACGGTGCTGTTGTTGCCATGCCGGGCTTCGGTGCCTCTGCTCCGTACAGCAAGCTGTTTGCATACTACGGCTTCACAGCGGACCATGTAGCGGAGACGGCTGAAAAGGTGCTGGAAGGCCTGGCAAAATAACTCCCCGGCAGAACAGCTTTGGAATATGAATGATTATGAGAATCCGGAGGAGGCAGGCTTCCTCCGGATTCCTGCTTCAGGAGGGACAGGGAAGGCGGATGATGCGGAGGCGGAAAAGATTCGAAAGAGGGATTCCCGGAACCGTTCTGATTCTGGCTGCCCTGCTGGCAGCCTTGCTGTGGAACAGGTTCTCCCCTGCACTCCGGGAATGGATGGAAAAAAGGGGGGCAGGACCGGGGGGCGGCATCACCGCAGAGTGGCTGCCGGAAGATCCCTTCGATGGGATGGACAAAAAGCTGACGGTGACTTTCCTGGATGTGGGACAGGGAAATGCTGTTTTTATCCGGTCCGGGGATCAGTGCATGCTGGTGGACGGAGGACCGGCGGAAGCCTCTTCGTATGTGGTGCGCTTCCTGAAAAATCAGGGCGTGGAAAACCTGGACTATGTAATTGCCACCCATTATGATGCGGATCATATCAGCGGCCTGGTCGGGGTTCTGAACCGTTTCAGAGTGGAAATGCTCCTGAACCCGGAATATGGCTCGGATACCCATATCTATGAGTCGTATGCCCGGAAACGGGAAGAAAACGGCTGCACGGTGCATTCTCCGGCCCGCGGGGAGCGGTTTGTACTGGGAGAGGCGGAGTTTACGATTGTCTCGCCGGCTTCCTACGACATCCTGGAAGACAACAACAATTCCATCGGGATCCGTCTGGTTTGCGGAGATACGGCTTTCCTTATGCTGGGAGATACTGATCAGGAGGGGGAAAAGGAAATGATTTCTTCCGGGCTGGATCT